>JAFGVT010000016.1 GCA_016937825.1 Fidelibacterota bacterium
ACAATTGACAATTGACAAAGGACAATTGACAATTGAAGACAAAAGCGCGTCAGGTCCGGATCAGACCGCAGAGCGGATGAACACAAGATCATGATCACGAACGCGAATAGATCACGTTCAACCACACTGCGGTTGTTTTTTTGAGAGGATTTCGCATCTGTTATGGTTCGGCCCCGCCGGCGCATGCGGTGAAGAACATTGGAAAACTTGCCGGCATTGCGTATATTGGGATATCAGCGTTCACACTGCAGACGATCGCGTTCATAACCGGCAATCATCATGAAGAACCAAAAGATCCCGAATGCAATACGTTCACGGACCGGCTACAAAAAAAAGTTCGGTTTAGCGGACATGTACCGCGCTTTTGTCCCGATCCCGGGTGCGGCGTTCAGGATGGTCGGAAATAAGAGAAAGAAACTGGTCGACAAAAATTTCATCGAGAGACTGCACCTGGCGGTCACGGAAGTCAACGGCTGCGCCGCCTGTTCCTACGCCCACACCTATCTGGCGCTGAAGCAAGGGATGAGCATTGAAGAAATCAATTCTTTCCTGAGCGGTGACGGAAATTTCCTGAAGCCTGAAGAAACCAAAGCGATCATCTTTGCGCAGCATGTTGCGGATACCCGGGGATTCCCCAAAAAAGAAGCCTGGACCGCTATCGTCAATGAATACGGTAAAGAAAGAGCGGACATCATTCTTGCGGCGATACACGTCATGATGGCGGGAAACGTTTACGGCATTCCCTTCAGCGCCTTTGCGTCACGGCTCAGGGGGAAGCCGTACCGGAACAGTTCTCTGGCCTATGAACTGGGTATGCAGATCGCCGGCCTTGTCTTGTTGCCCGTCGCCCTGATCCATGGTCTGTTAAAAGCCCTGGCGGGGTTTCAAAGCATAATATTTGACGACAGTACGACCGTCGGGTAAGACCGAACGATGATCCATGCACAGGTTTTTTTTCAGGCCTGTTTCAGGGGCTTTCAGGCTTTTCCGCCCGCACCCCCTGAAACGATACAAAGAGGATAAAACAGCCAATAAAAACAAACCATTATCTCAAGGAGAATGCTCATGGGTATGCTGAAAGAGTTCAAGAACTTTGCGGTCAAAGGGAACGTCATCGACATGGCCGTCGGCATCATAATCGGCGCTGCATTCGGCAAGATCGTGTCTTCCTTTGTCGGCGACCTGATCATGCCGCCGCTGGGCGTTCTGATCGGCGGGGTAGATTTCACCAGCCTGGCCTGGACGATCAAGGCGGCTGCAGGGGACAATCCGGCCGTGGTGATCGCGTACGGAAAGTTCATTCAGACGCTTGTCGATTTCACGATCATTGCCTTCGCCATATTCCTGACGGTCAAGGGAATGAACGCGCTCAAGCGCAAAGAGGAAAAAACGCCCGCGGCGCCTCCCGCTCCGCTTGTGCCGCCAAAACAGGAAATCCTCCTTACGGAAATTCGCGATCTCTTGAAGGACCGCAAGTAATTTTTACAAGCAAATTACCGGATACGCTTGATCTCACCCGCGAAAAGCCGGTGCGATTGACGAAAACGGTTCAAAAATGGCAGGGATAAAATTCTGCCTCCCCATCGTTTCCCTGCTTTCCCTGCCGTCCGGACAGATTACCTTGACCCATGTAGTTGAATGATCTGCAAACCGCCGCTCAGGGGGGGGGGCAATAAAAGCCCGAGTTCGGCTGACGGCATTCAAGACCGTTGCGGATAGGTTCTATTTATATTAGCTTACATTATAAATTGAAACATCGTGACCGATTTCAAGAAACGAAACAACCCGAGACCATTATCCAGGATAATGATGCATCGACACAACAGAAAAACCTCCACCCTGCCGGCAAACCGGGAAAGGACGGGACCCATGAAAACATCTAAACCTTTGAGTGCCGTTTTAATTTTAACTTGCTGCTTGTGGGGTCTCTTTCAGGCTGCCTGTTCTCAGGCAAGAACCCATAAATCGGTAACCGTCCCCATTATATTGGATCACAACCGAATGCTGGTCGATGCGGAAATGCAAAGAAAGGACGGGACCTGGCGCAGCGTACGCCTCTGGATCGATTCGGGCAGCCCGGAATTCTTTATCAGTGAATCACTTGCCCGTGATTTAGGGATCGATCTTACCGCTGCCGAAGACCCGGCCTTCAATCGTGCCAACCTTAATATTGCCGATACATTGGGTGTTCGGATCGGTGGGATGGATCTGGATTTCCGGGGAGTGGAATCCATGGTCAGGTTTCAACCCTATTGGCTGTTCAGCACAATGCATACAGACGGAAACCTGCCGTCGACGGTGTTGCAAAAATATCATATTATCTTTGACTATCCCAAACGGCGACTGACGGTCGCAGCTCCGGGCTGCATGAGGCCGCGCGGAACAGCCTCTCCCGCAAGCATCGATCCCGGAACGGGCATCGTGCAACTGGATGCGGTGATCGCCGGGGACAGCTTTAGTTTTGCATTGGACATGGGGGCATCCTACAGCTTTATTACAGAAGAAATACTCGTTCGCCTATCTGATGAACATCCGGAAATACCCACCATAACGGGGACGCTGGGTTGTGCCAATATGTGGGGTTGGTGGCCGCCCCGTGAGCAGCTGTTTACCCTGGTTCGCCTTCCTGAAATTCAATGCGGGAACGTGAGCCTGAAAAATCCGGGCATTGTCGGGTTCCCCGATTTTTCCGCAAACGGGCCGACATTGGGCGAATGGTACTCGCAAAAAACCGCCCGGCCTGTAGACGGCTTCCTCGGACCGAATGTCCTGATGCCCTACCGGGTGGAGATCGATTATGCGAACAGCACGGTTTATTTCAAAAAAGGGACCGGACCCCGGAATCCCGAAATGGACCTCGTGGGCATCTCGCTTCGCCAGCTGCCGGATCTCAGCTATCAGGTTGTGGGAGTTGTCAGTAAAAGCGGGGAGCTCTCCGTAGAAGGGCTTGAATCCGGTGACATTATCGTGAGTATCAACGGCTGCCAAACCAAAGGGAAAACGATGGGCAGCGTCGTGGATATGCTGAGAGGAAAGGTCGGAGATCAAAAGCTGTTACGGATCGAACGGGACGGTCAAGGGTTTGAAGTAGTAGCCGTGGTCAAACGTTTTCTATAAAACCTTCTGAAAGGGACCTGCGGACGACAAAACCCGGGGTGGGCTCTGTTTTGGAACTGACAGGAACGGAAAAGGCCCTCTGTCTGGAGGCGGCGTGATGTGTTTTTGATCCCTCCAAGTGTTCTGATGCCTTCGAAAAAATACGGCGCAGGTTCCGGGAAAATGCTCCGGGCAAAAACCGCAGCCTTCAGAAATCGGCGCTTTGGATGTCCGCCAGTCCCATGCCGTTCATCCAATCTGTCACCTTCATCATGTTTCTTCCCGGGGACTGAAGTTCTCCGGGCAGAAAATAGCCGTCCGCACAGTGAATGGCGAAATGTTTTTTTGTAAGCGTTTCGATCTTTCCGGGGGATGTGTTCCGCACCTTCTCCCATGAAGCCTTGGCGACCTTGATTCGTTGTCCCCTCAGACAGAAGAATGCGCCCGGCCAGGGGGTAAACGCCCGGACGGCGCGGCAGAGCTCTTCTCCGGTCCGGCGGAAATCCAGCTTCCCGGTATCGGGACCGACCTTGGGCGCCGGGGTGGCCAGGCGTTCGTCCTGCGGAAGATATTCCGCTTTATCGTTTTCAAGCAGGTCCAGGGCCTTCAGCAAGGCGTCGGCGGAGATCTTCTGCAAAACGCCGTACAGACTGCCGGTCGTGTCTTCTTCAAGGATCGGGATTTTTTCCCGGAGAATGATCCTGCCGGTATCGACCTTTTTATCGATCTGAAAGACCGTGACCCCGGTCTCCTTTTCCCCGTGGTAGACCGCCCAGTGGATGGGTGCCGCGCCGCGGTATTTCGGCAGCAGCGAGGCATGCGCGTTAACCGCTCCGTATTTGGGCAATTCAAACACCTCCGGCGGCAGCAGCCGGAAAGCGACCACTACCAGGATGTCGGGGTTGAAAGCACGAAGCGTGTTGATAAAAACGGGATCGTTCAGCTTTGCGGGCTGAAACACGGGCAGATCCAGTTCCAATGCCCGTTTTTTCACCTCGGGCATGGCGATCGCCTGTCCGCGGCCTTTGGGTTTATCCGGGGCCGTCACCACGGCCAGCACATCGTGAGACGAAGCGTGGAGCGCGTCCAGCGAGGGAACCGCGAAGTCCGGTGTGCCCATGAAAATTATTTTCATATTTTTCTCGTTTGATTAGAGACGGCTCTATCTCCGAACAAGGAACGCGATTGCTGATATCCGAAGTCTTCATACTTCACAAATCGTTGATCCTTGTTCATTATTCTATTCATTATAATTTTTCAGCTTCTCCG
>JAFGVT010000017.1 GCA_016937825.1 Fidelibacterota bacterium
GGTCAGCCGGTAGGAGCGGAGGACCCGTTCACTGCCGAGGATCTCCCACAATCCCTGCCACCCCAGGGCGCTGCTGCGAAAAATAAGTGCCGACAGGGGAAGGAGAACGATCAGTCCGAGATAGAACAAAGAGGTACCGAGACTTAGGCCGAAGCCGGGTAACACCCGGTGTTTTTTTATCGCGTTCATCGTTCCCCTATTTCAGATAGATCCTGTCAAAAGTCCCGCCGTCATTGAAATGCGTTTTCTGGGCTTCTTGCCAGCCGCCGAAAACCTCGTCGACCCGGAAGAGCTCGACCCCGGGAAAACGTGAAATATCCTTTGCATCGGCGAACTGCGGATAGGCGGGGCGATAGTAATGCTTTGCGGCCAGACGCTGGCCGGCGGGGGAATACAGGTACTGAAGATAGGCTTCAGCGATCGCTTTTACGCCGTGCGCTTCGGCATTCTTATCCACCAGGCTTACGGACGGCTCAGCCAGAATGCTGATCGACGGCACGACGATCTCGAAATTTTCCGGACCCAGTTCATTGATGCTCAGGAAGGCTTCGTTTTCCCATGCGAGGAGAACGTCCCCGATCCCCCTCTGAACGAAGGTATTGGTCGATCCGCGGGCGCCGGCGTCCAGGACCGGGACATGCTCAAAGATCCCGCTGACGAAGGCCATGGCCTTTTCTTCCGCCGCCTTCATCGCGGCCGGTTCGAACTCATCGAGATCTTTCAGGGTCCCGAGTTCCCGTTTCAGCGCAAAGGCCCATGCCGCAAGGTAGTTCCAGCGGGCGCCGCCGGAGGTTTTGGGATTCGGCGTAATGACCTCGAGGCCGGGCCGGACCAGATCGTCCCAGTCCCGGATATTTTCGGGATTCCCTTTCCGGACCAGGAAGACGATCGTCGACGTATAGGGCGCGGAATTGTTCGGCAACCGCGTGCTCCAGTCGGCGGGCAGAAGGCCTGTCCTTTCGGCGATCACATCGATATCGTAAGCGAGCGCAAGCGTGACCACATCGGCCGGAAGTCCGTCGATCACCGCGCGCGCCTGCTTGCCCGCCCCGCCGTGGGATTGTTTGATCACGACCTTTCCTCCGCCGGCCGCTTTCCAGTAGTTCATGAATTCCGCATTGTATTCCTTATAAAATTCACGGGTCGGGTCGTAGGATACGTTCAGGATCTCGGGGGCCGCGTTCTTCTTTCCGGCCGCAAGTCCGAGAACCAGCAGGGATAAAAGCAATATCTTATGGGGTGCTCTCATGGATGATTCGCCTTTTCTTTAAAATGTGAGATTGCCGGTGAGCGTCAGGGCGCGTTCGGGACTGCGGTCCCCGTCCGGGGCACCGCCTTTGAAATGCGACGCGGTATAGATCAGCTTAAGGCAGGTATTGTCCGCGGCATACCAGGCAAGTCCGCCTTCCGCCGTGATCACCCGTGATACCGAGCTTAACGCGGAAGCGTAGAGGGGGAAGGTTTCCGCATCCGCAAAAAAGCCGTGGATCCGTGCGACCAGCTCCAGTCCGCCCCAGTCGCCGCAGGAAATATCCAAAGCATGAACGGGGCTGAAACCCGAAACCTTGCGTGCTCCGCCGCCGATCGCCCAGGCCAGGCTCAGGCTTCCCGCCCGGTTCCTGAGGTCCGTCTCCTGGGCGCCGTTCAGGGACACATGATGATCTGCAACGACATACTCCCCGATCAGCGTGATCTTTCCGCCGTACCAGGCGATCTGCGGGGAATAGCGCAGGACGGGACCGTCCCCTTTCGCGGCGGCATGGTAAGCAAAGACCTTCGTCCTGACCGGCGTGCAGACGCTCCCGGGGGCTTCATCCGTCTGCAGTCCGTACGATGCGCCGAACCCCAGCGTAAATGATTTCAATCCCGTATGCCCGGAATTCGCAAAGGGTTTCCAGGACAGTCTCCCCGCCGCCTCCTTATGATCCGAGGCGTCCCCGGAGGCGCTGCTTCCGTCCTGTGCGCCGTTGAGGATCGCCGCCTGATAGAAAAAGGTCCGATTGGCAAAATCTCCCGAGACCCGGATCCCGAGGTCGCGATTGGGCGCGATCTGGGCCGTATATGAGAAATCATTGAACATCAGAGAGGGAACGGATTGAGCCCGTTCCTGACTCAGCGGATGCTTGAACTTACCGAATGTTACGGCAAAAGCAGGGTGCAGCTTTACTTTCAGATAGGCGTCAAGCAGCGGGGCGGAACACGCAAGATCCCCATGTATCCGTCCCTCGAGGGTTCCCCCGGAATTTATACGCACGTCCAGCCGTGCCCGCCGGAGAACAAACTGATCCGTGACCGACGCCGCCGTATCCGCGATCCCGGCGTATCCGACCGCCTGAATGAACCCGCCGAGTTTTACCGCCGGCGTCTCTCCGGCATAAAGCAAACCCGCCAGGACCAGTACGATCAATCCCCCCTTTTTCATATCATGACGCCTCATGTTTTTTCCGTTTCATATTCTATATTCTACTATGATCATATTGTCTATCGGATTTATAGTATATAGGGGTAAAAAAAACTATTCGATCAGGTCCCGGAAGGTCAGGTGCTCGAGGGTATCGGAAATGTAATTCCGGATCTGCCTGAAAACGTCAAGAAGTTTGGGGCTTTTCTCGATCGGAGTGTGTTCAAAAAAATAGGTGCTGACCGATTCCACGGGCGCCAGCGCGCCGTCCATCAGGCGGATGATCTCGGCCACATTGATGTCACCCGGATCTTTCGCCAGCCGGTATCCCCCGTCCGGGCCTTTCTGACTTTTCACGTACCCGCTGCGCTTGAGGATAAGCAGGATCTGTTCGAGATATTTTTTGGGAATGCCCTTGTTCTCCGCGATCTTTCCGATCGTGCACAGCTGCCCTTTCTCGTGAAGTTCCGACAGGTCGATCAGGGCCAGACAGGCATATTCGCTCTTTACGGACAGCTTCATACGGCACCTCTTCGGGTTATTGTCTACTATTCTTATAGAGTATATCGTATTGGATCGTCAATGTCAAGTTTTTTTTGTTTCGGCCCGTCCGGGGATTTCCCGTTGCCGTTGCGGGCTAAATGCCTTACATTACCATAATTGCACTAAACAACGACAAGGAGGCTTATCATGAACGCTGCATTAAGCCTGAAGACCCGGCACGTTCTGCTCGCATCGCTGAATATCCTGTTCTATGCCGGGATGCTCGCCGTCAACGCCCTGGCCAACGCCCTGCCCATCAACGGGCTTGACACCGGGGATGTGTCCGCACAGTATCCGAATCTTTTCGTTCCGGCGGGCATTACCTTTTCCATCTGGGCGCTGATCTATCTTTTGCTGTTCTTCTACGTCGTCTACGGACTGTATGTCTCCCTCACGGACACTTTTGACGGCGTGATTACCCTTAAGACCCAGATCATCTTCTCCCTGACCTGCCTCGTCAATGCCGGCTGGATCTTTTTATGGCATTATAAGCTGATCTTCCTTTCCGAACTGGCCATGCTGCTCTTCCTGGCCCTCCTGATCCGCCTCTTCCTGGATACCGAGAAACTGAAGCTGCACGGTTTTATCAAGGCCGTTGCGGTAAAGATCCCCGTCAGCGTTTACCTCGGCTGGATCACCGTTGCGACCATTGCCAACACGACCGCCCTGCTGGTAGCGCGGAACTGGGGGGCCTGGGGCATTCCGGAAAACATCTGGACGATGATCATGATGACCGCAGCTCTGGTTCTGGCGGTCCTCATGCTGTACAAACGCGGCAACATCGCCTATTCCCTGGTCGTGGCCTGGGCGTTGATCGGGATCATTTTGAAACGCACGGCACAGGAATACGTGTACCTGGATATCGTGACCGCCGCCTACGCCATACTGGCCGTCCTGACCGTACTGATCGTGATCACCCTTATCAAACGCCCGAAAGTCAAACCGGTCCGCGAAGCCTGACGGCGCCACCCCGACAAGGAGCTGACCCATGCTGAAACAAAATCACTTAACCCGAACAGTCCTCTTTGCGCCGATACTGCTCTGGATTTTTCTTTCTGCCTGCCGGCCGGATGTCCCGGCGGAGGACCGTCGGTACCTCCCTTTCCCCGAAACGGAGATCTCCGGGATCCGCGCCCGTTACGCCGACGGAAGTCTGAGCGCCGAGGCGCTCGTGCGGGAATATCTGCAGCGCATCAAAACGGTCGACGAGACCGGACCGGCGATACGCGCCCTGATCACGGTCAACCCGGACGCGATCCGGATCGCGAAAGTCCTTGACCGGGAAATGAAAGAAGGCAGGATCCGCGGACCTCTGCACGGGATCCCCGTCGTGCTGAAAGACAATATCGATACGCAGGACAGAATGCCGGCCACCGCAGGGTCGCGGGCATTGAAAGACTCCTATCCCCTGCAGGACAGTTTTGTCGCAAGCCAGCTCCGGGAGGCCGGCGCGGTCATTCTGGGAAAAGCCAATCTCAGTGAATGGGCGAATTTCCGGGGAGAACTTTCGTCCAGCGGCTGGAGCGGCGTGGGCGGGCAGACAAAAAACCCCTATGCCCTCCGGCGCAATCCCTGCGGCTCCAGTTCGGGATCCGCCGCGGCCGTATCCGCAAACCTGACGATGCTCGCGATCGGCACCGAGACCAACGGTTCGATCGTATGCCCCGCCCACGCGAACGGGATCGTCGGTATCAAGCCCACGGTCGGACTGATCAGCCGTTCGGGCATCATCCCCATTTCCCGCACCCAGGACACGGCCGGACCCATGGCGCGCACAGTCCGGGACGCCGCGATCTGCCTGGGCGTCCTGACCGCCGTCGACCCGCAGGATGAAAAAACGCAACAGGCGGGACGAAGGGCACACACGGATTATACGCAGTTCCTGAAACGGGAGGGACTTCAGGGAAAACGCATCGGCTATTACACCGCTTTTCGGGGCATCAATTTCAAGGTGGACGCCCTGATGGATTCCGCCGTCGCCTTCATGAAAACGCAGGGGGCAACCGTTATCGAGGTCGATGATATCCTGGCCGAGGGCACCGAAGACCGTTCCTTTGAGGTCATGCTCTTTGAATACAAAGAGGGACTGAATGACTATTTCAGCTCACTGGGACCGAAGGCTCCCGTGAAGGACCTTGCGGACCTGATCGCCTTCAACCGGGTCGACCCCGTCGAGCTTGAATTCTATAATCAGAAATATCTGGAAATGGCGCAGGAAAAGGACGGGCTCGATTCCGAAACCTATCGGGAAGCCTTGCGCAGCATGCTGGAAGGCAGCCGGGAACAGGGCATCGACCGCGTGATGAACGAGCATGAACTGGACGCCCTCATCGCCCCGACCGGAACCCCCGCCTGGTTTACGGACCCTGTGAACGGAGACAGTTTCCAGTTCGGCTCCTCCTCGTCTGCTGCAATATCCGGTTATCCGAATATCACCGTTCCCATGGGGTTTATCGGCGAACTGCCGGTCGGCATTTCCATCTTTGGACGGGCCTGGAGCGAACCGGTGCTTTTGGAGATCGCCTTTGCCTACGAACAGGGGACCCAACACCGCAGAGCCCCGCGTTTCCTCGAAGACTATTGAAACGGGATCATCCTGCACGCCTGATCAATGACACCTTTGACGATAAGGAATCTGTGAAATGAAAAAATTTGCTCTTGTTATTTTGCTCCTCTTGCTGGCGGGAACGTCCGGCTTTGCCGGCTCCGGACGGGCGCGGGACTGCGGAATCGAGATCGGGGTGCTGAAACCCGGAAAACTGAACGCCATCACGGATGTCAGCGGGGTTCGGGTCGGCCATACGACCCTTGTTTCGGGTGAGGACATCCGGACGGGCGTGACGGCGATCCTGCCGTATACGGGGAACATCTATCAAATGAAGGTCCCGGCCGCGATCCATATCGGGAACGGGTTCGGAAAACTCGCAGGTTACAGCCAGGTGAAAGAGCTGGGTAACCTCGAGACGCCCATTGTCCTGACGAATACGCTGAGCGTGCCCGCAGCTTCGGAGGCGCTGATCACGTATACCCTGAGCATGAAGGGAAATGAGAATGTGCGGTCGGTCAATCCACTCGTCGGGGAGACCAACGACAGCTGGCTGAACGATATCCGCGGCCGGCATGTCCGGGAAGAGCATGTTCTTTCCGCCATCCGGAACGCCAAAGGCGGGAAGGTTAGGGAGGGAAATGTCGGCGCCGGAACGGGGACGATCTGTTTCGGATATAAGGGCGGGATCGGCACCGCTTCCCGCGTTCTCCCGGCATCGTTGGGCGGCTATACGGTCGGCGTGCTGGTGCAGACGAATTTCGGAGGCGTACTGCAGATCGACGGGGTGCCGGTCGGAGAGGAACTCGGCAGCTATTCATTCCGAAGCGATATCATGAACAGCGCGGACGGTTCCTGCATGATCGTGGTCATCGCGGACGCGCCGCTCTGCGCACGCAATCTGGAGCGGGTGGCAAAGCGGGCCATGATGGGACTTGCCAGAACCGGCGGCATCGCCTCGAACGGCAGCGGGGATTATGTCATCGCCCTATCCACCGCGGCGGAAAATTTTGTTCCCCATTCGGATGAGGGAACGATCTACGCCAGCAAGGTCCTGCGCAATGACGACATGTCCGCGATCTTTCTCGCCACCATCGAGGCGACCGAAGAGGCCATCGTCAACTCCCTTTTTGCAGCGGAAACCATGACCGGCCGGGAGGGACATGTCGTGGAAGCCCTGCCGCTGGAGCGCGTGCTTGAGATCATGAAAAAATATCCTGCAGGAACGCAGAAGTAACGCCGGAAAAACCGGCTTCAGAACGCAGCATTGTGACAGCCGGAGGGAACAGATAAAAAATGGACCTGGAATTCACCGCACTGACAGAACAGGATTATCCCCTTGTTAAGGAGATCTACGATCACTATATCCTGCATTCCACGGCAACCTTCCACACCGAACCGCTCACGATCGCGGAACTGCGCGAGATGATACCCGCAGGACATCCGCGCTACCGTTCCTTTCTGATACATTGCGACGGCGCGGTCTGCGGTTTCTGTTATTTTGCGCCCTATAAAAAACGCCCCGCCTATGACCGGAGCGCGGAGCTCACCCTCTACCTGAAACCGGCATTTACCCGCAGGGGGATCGGGCGACTTGCCCTGGAGCGACTTGAAATCTTAGCGAGAGAAAGCGGGATCAAGGTACTGCTGGGAATTATCTCGGGAGAAAATGTTGAAAGCATCCGGCTTTTCGAAGCCGGTGGATTTCACGCCTGTGCGCATTTCCGGGAGGTGGGCGAAAAATTCGGCCGGGTCCTGGATGTGATGGGATATGAAAAAATTCTGGATCCAACGGAATAAGCGGATCGCCTTGAAATTTTTCCCTTGCGGTCAGTCTGTCTCGCTTTGCTCTCCTGCCGAATACTTGATCACCTCCAGCGGGGAGACCGTGATCAGACCCCCAAAAGACGTTCGGGCGAGAAGGTCGTTGAGGACCGGAAGGAAACCTTCGATCTTTTCCTGTTCGTCCACGATCTCGATGATATGGGGCAGATCTTCCGAAAGACGCAGGATCTTGCTGCTGTGAATGATCCTGCTGGTCGCGCCGAAACCCATGATCCCTTTGATTACCGTGGCTCCCGCGAGTCCGTATTTTTTAGCTTCCAGCACGATCTTCTCATAGGCCGCCGTTGACCCGATCCGGTCCGAGTCCCCCATCATGATGCGAA
This sequence comes from Fidelibacterota bacterium, assembly GCA_016937825.1. Classification (GTDB taxonomy): domain Bacteria; phylum Fidelibacterota; class Fidelibacteria; order Fidelibacterales; family Fidelibacteraceae; genus M50B103. The sequence continues at coordinate 7,658 of JAFGVT010000017.1, forward strand.
GCAATGTCGCGTTCTTTTTCATCAGCATCTTATCCTCCGATCATCCATTTTGCGGAAATGTACGCAACGGCCAAAGCACCCAGCGTCAGGAAGAGATTCAGCCCGACATTGGCGAAAGCAAGCAGGTATTCCGCATCGCGCAGAAGTTCCGTCGTTTCGAACGCAAAGGTGGAAAAGGTCGTGAATCCTCCGCAGAACCCGATGGTCAGGAACAGCCGCAGCCGCGGCGAGATCAGTCCCTGCACGTCGAAATAAAAAATAATGAAACCTAAAATAAAGGTCCCCAGAACATTGACCGCCAGGGTTCCGTAGGGGAAATTGGGCGGCAGGATCTTTTGGGCAAAGCCGGACAGACCGTAACGCAGCGCCCCGCCCAGGGCGGCTCCGGCAGCCGCCAGCAAATAATTGGTCATTCGGTCACTCCTCACGCCTTGGTGTGTGAAC
>JAFGVT010000097.1 GCA_016937825.1 Fidelibacterota bacterium
AAAGGTGCGCGGCGCCACATTTCAACCTTCGCCCTTTGCAAAATGATACATTCTGGTTATATTCCCTTCTGAGGCTGAAATACGATGGCAATATTACGCGCGGAAAAACTGGTGAAGATCTACGGCAGACGCAAGGTGGTCAACGAAGTGGACCTGATCGCGAATACCGGAGAGGTCGTGGGACTTCTGGGGCCTAACGGCGCCGGAAAAACCACCTGCTTTTACATGATCACCGGTATGATACGTCCACACGCCGGCCGCATTTTCCTGGATGATGTCGAGATCACGCACTTCCCCATGTACAAACGCTCACAGCTCGGGATCGGGTATCTTGCGCAGGAAGCGTCCGTTTTCCGGAAATTGTCCGTCGAGGACAACCTGCGGCTCGTCCTGGAAATGTTCCATAAGGATAAAAAAGAGATCAACCGGCGCATCGAGACGCTCATCGAGGAATTCAAACTGGGGAAGGTCCGGAAGAACAAGGGTTTCGCCCTCAGCGGCGGAGAGCGCCGCAGGACCGAGATCGCCCGGGCGCTCGCAACGGACCCGAAATTCATTCTTCTGGACGAGCCCTTTGCCGGGATCGACCCCATCGCGGTGGAAGACATTCAGGAAATGGTCGTCAGTCTGAAAGACAAGGGGATCGGGGTCATCATCACCGACCACAACGTGCATGAGACCCTGTCCATCACGGACCATTCCTACCTGCTTTACCAGGGGACCATTCTTAATGCGGGTTCCGCGGAATACCTCGCCAACGATCCGGAAGCCCGGCGCCTCTACCTGGGGGCGAAGTTCAAGCTTGACCGCTGAGACAGGCAGATGAAACAACGATTATCACAACAGCAGATACAAAAACTGGCGCCGCTGCAGCTCATGGTCGCGCGGCTGGCGCAATTGTCCCAGACGGATATCGAAAAGGCCATTCTCGAAGAGATCGAAAAGAACCCGCTTTTGGAAATGGAAGAGCCCGCATCCGAAGACCTGTCCGCGCCGGAGCCCCCTCAGGAAGCCCCGCTTCCGGGGGACGAGGAATGGGAAGAGGACATTCCCGTTCCGGTGCATTTCAGCAGCGGCATGGATATTCCGGACCTTCCGATCCCCGACGAACCGGACTTTTTTGACCGCCTGCTGATGCAGGTCCGGCAGTCCGGCATGGATGACGACGAGATCCTGATCGCCGAAGAGATCATCGGCAGTCTGGACGAGAACGGATTCCTCAGCGGCATCCCGCTGATGAACATCGCCTACAAATTGTCGGTCCCGCTGGACAAGGCCGAACAGGTGCTCCGGAAAGTGCAGCGGCTGGGACCTTCCGGCATTGCCGCCCGGAGCCTGCAGGAATGCATGCTTCTGCAGCTGCACGCCCTGCATGAAGAACCCTTTGTTATGGACATTGTCGAACGCGAATTCGAGGCCTTTATGGCCGGGGACGATACGGGCATCGCCGCGCGCAATCACCTCAGCCAAGAGGACATGCGTTATGCGCGGGACCGGATCGCCAAACTGAACCCCAAACCCGCCGGCGGGCACGCGGACTTTATGAAGCGCAGCATCATTCCCGACGTGATCCTGCGGGAAAAGAACGGCCTGTACTTTGTCGCGCTGAACGACACCGGCACGCCGGCCGTGCGGCTCTCCGAGACCTACCTGGCCATGCTGGAGAACAGCGGGCTGGACAGGCAGACCCGAAGCTATCTGAACGGGAACCGGCAGGCCGCCCTCTGGTTCATGCAGGCGCTCGAACACCGGAAACAGTCCCTCATTGCGATCGCACAGTCCATCGTGCACCGGCAGTACGATTTTCTGTCGGGCAAGCGGGACCATCCCGTCCCGATGATCATGAAAACGATCGCGGAGGATACGGACCTGGACATCTCGACCGTCTCCCGCATCGTGAACGGTAAGTATCTTCAGACGCCCGCGGGGGTCTATGAATTAAAATATTTCTTCAGTGAAAAAGCGGAACGCTCCGACGGCCTCCGCAGTTCAACCCGCGACCTTGAAAGGGACCTGGGCAGGCTCATTGGCGCGGAGGATGCCTCGGATCCCCTGAACGACGAACAGCTGCGGGAAGCCCTGACGGACATGGGCTACCGCGTCGCACGCCGCACCGTCGCAAAATACCGCGAGAAGCTGGGGATCCCCGGTTCGCATGCGCGGCGAAAACCCTAACTAAAAGGATAATTCCATGGACACAATACGAAGCACGACCATCCTCGGGGTGCACCGGAACGGAAAGGCCGCGATCGCGGGCGACGGACAGGTGACCCTGGGAACTACCGTCATGAAAGCGCAGACCGTCAAGGTCCGCAAACTCTACGGCAATAAGATCCTTGCCGGATTTGCCGGCGCCAGCGCGGACGCCTTTTCGCTTTTTGAAAAATTCGAGACCAAGATCCAGGAGTACAAGGGCGACCTGACCCGTGCCGCGGTGGAAATGACCAAGGAATGGCGCCGGGACAAATACCTTCAGAAACTGGAAGCCCTGCTGATCGTGATGGACAACGAAAGGGGCTATATCCTGAGCGGCTCCGGGGATGTGATCGACTCCGACGACCATCTCTATGCCATCGGTTCCGGCGGACCCTATGCCCTGGCGGCCGCGCGCGGACTGATGCAGAACACGGACCTGAACGCGGCGGAGATCGCCCGGAAAAGCCTTCAGATCGCCGGATCGATCTGTATCTACACCAATCAGAACATCACCGTACTGGAGCTGGACGTATGAGATCCTTAACACCCAAAGAGATCGTGCAGGAACTGGACCGCTATGTGATCGGACAGAACAAAGCCAAGCGTTCCGTCGCGATCGCCCTCCGCAACCGCTGGCGCCGCCAGCAGGCGGACGAGTCCATCCGCAACGAGATCATGCCGAACAATATCATTATGATCGGCCCGACCGGGGTCGGGAAGACCGAGATCGCCCGCCGGCTCGCCTCGCTGGCGCAATCGCCCTTCATCAAGGTTGAGGCCACGAAGTTCACCGAGGTGGGCTATGTCGGCCGCGACGTGGAATCCATCGTCCGCGACCTGACCTACATGGCCGTTGACATGGTGGAAAAGGAGCACGCCGACCTCGTCAAACAGCGGGCGGAGGAACAGGCCGACGCCCGGATCATGGACCTGCTTTTCCCGGTAGAGCCCGCGTCGAATATCGACGACGAAGAACGCGGACGCATCAATAAAACCCGGGACCGCCTCCGCGTCATGTACGAGGAAGGGAAGTTCAACGACCGCTACCTTGAGATCGACGCCCCGGCCAAAGCGCCGAACATTGCCGGCATTTCCATTCTGGGACCCGGCGACGGCGGCATGGGCGGCGGCGACATGATGGACAACGCCGGCGATTTCCTGAACGAGGCCATGAGCAACCTCCTCGGGAACAAGAAATCCAAAAAGAAGAAGATGGTCGTTCAGGAAGCCCGCAAGATCCTCATTGAGGAGGAATCCCAGAAACTGATCGACCGCAGCAAGGTCATCGACGAAGCCATCGACCGGGTCCAGCATCACGGCATCGTGTTCCTCGACGAGATCGACAAGATCACCTCGACCAATGAAGCAAAAGGCGCGGATGTCAGCCGTCAGGGCGTGCAGCGCGACCTGCTCCCCATTGTGGAAGGCAGCACGGTCAAGACCCGCTACGGATTTGTCAAGACCGACCATATCCTGTTCATCGCCTCCGGGGCCTTCCATTCAAGCAAGCCTTCGGACCTGATCCCCGAACTGCAGGGCCGTTTCCCGATCCGAGTGGAACTGGACAGCCTGACGACCGAGGATTTTATCAAGATCCTCACGCACCCGCAGAACGCACTGATCAAACAGTATCAGGCCCTGCTGGACGCGGAGGATGTGGAGCTCGTTTTTGAAGAGGACGCGATCCGCGAGATCGCGCTGAAAGCGACCGAAGTCAACGACAAGACCGAAAATATCGGCGCCCGCCGCCTGCATACCATCATGACCCGGATCCTGGACGACATCATGTTCAATGCGCCCGACGGCCGTAAAAAGATCGTGATCACGCCGCAATGCGTGAAAGACGCACTCGAATCGATCGTGATGAACGACGATCTCAGCAGGTACATATTGTAATGGCATTCGATCAGCTCAGACTGCGGCTGTGGATGAACGCCCTGCGAAGAAAGGGGAAGGTTCTCACCTTCGCGCGACCGGTAAGCGTGCAGGAGCAGCTTGCCGGCGTGAAAAAGGTCTGCATCTGCATGCCGCCGGACCACAAGTATTTTTATGATGCCCGCGCCTGCCTGCAGGAGATCCGCAAACCGCAGACGGAGATCCTGCTGGTGCTGAGCCACGACCTTGAGCTTCTTGCCGAACATAAGGGCAAGACAGAGATCTATCCGCAGACCCTAAAAAAACCCTTCCCGCTCCGGGAAGATCAGGTGGCGAACATCCCGAAACGCTTCGATGTGGCGCTTGACCTTTCGCCCGAACCCACGCCCATGACCGCGTACATCACGGGCACTCGCGGAAAAAAACTCACCCTGGGCTTCAGCTCGGGTGCGCTCGATCCCTTCTATACCGTCCTGGTCGAAAAGGGAGAGGACTACCGCACGTCGCTTATGACCCTGCTGGCGCTGGCCGGACTTTTATAAACGATATCCGGACGCGACACACCGCGTCCCTGCATACGTCTCACGTCTCACGTCTCACGTCTTACGTCTCACGTCTCACGTTTCACGATTTACGTCTTACCAGCCTTCGACAAGGCTCAACGGCCGGCAGGCGTCTTACGATTTATGTAAAAAAACCACTGTCATCTCGAACCGACCCCGAATCCTCGGGGGAGGTGAGAGATCTATTCATGACGATGAGTTCCGTTGTGTGAATA
>JAFGVT010000098.1 GCA_016937825.1 Fidelibacterota bacterium
CCGAAGGTCAGGCTGCCCCGGTACACCTGCACCGGCACGATGTACGAGATCCCGCCCAGGCTGTTCCGGCTGACGCCGTTATACCGGCTGAAAACACCGTTCACCTGCACGCTGCTGTATTTGGTCATTGCCAGATTCGCCGGATTGACCCCGAATTCGGGGATCATCTGGCCGGAGGCGACGGTGGCGTTCCCGATCGCGGCGCTGAGGGGGGAGGCGGTGTTCAGCGCGGAAACGCGCAGGGGGTAAGTATAACCGTAAGCCCCGTTGTAATGGTCATCATCCATGTCAAAGGTGTAAAGAGGTCCGATCACATCCGTCAGCTCCTGCCCCCGGGCGAGAGCGGCGGCAACCGCAAGGATCACAAAAAGGAATTTTTTCATGGCTGATATCCGTTATTTGCTTTTTTTGCTTGTTTCTGAAGAAGATTCATTATTCGTATTCTTGCTTGTCGTGCTTGAGGTCGAGGAGGGTTTCGATTTCGAGTCGGAGGAAGAACCGGAAGAATTGCTATCGGATTGCGGCGAGGGTTTTTTCGAGATCGTTGTTGCGGGCGTTTTGGGACCGCTTTTCACCGTCGACGTCGAGGGCGCGTAGGAAGGTCCGGGTTTCTTCCCGACAGATTCGATGTAGGGAGAACTGTTGTCCGAAGGAGAGCTTGAAAGACCGGTATTCACGTCCACCCCGATCTTCTTTCCGGGCTTGTCGATCCGCGTATCGTTATTTTCCGATACGGAAATAAAGGGCGCGGCATCGGTAGGTGCGCTCATCAGGGTATTATAGCCGGGTTTCCGGATGCGTTCCTGATCCTGTGAACTTCCGCTTCCGCCGGTCCAGCTTCCGCCGGACCAGGGATGATGATGGTCGTAATAATACCAGTAGCGGTTGTAGGGATTATAATAGTAATAGGTGCCGTACCAGTAGTAGGGGACCCAGCGGTAGTAACTGTAGTCATAATAGAAAGGATCCCAGTAGTAGCTTCCCCAAAGCAGGCTGTAGCGCTGATAATGCGGGACCTGGTAATATTCGGTCGTTTCGTAGTAATTGTTGATAATGATCTGCCGGGTCGAATCCGGGACCGCGTCCGAATTTTCCATCATCTGTCCGGCAATGGGATAAAACGTAGTATAACAACCCGAAAAAAGCGCCAGGGTCAATAAAGGGATCAATAGTTTTTTCATCTTGCACCTCGAAAATATAGGGTTGATACGAACATAGCAAAAAATAGTTTCTAATACAATGACACATTAAGAAAAAAAAAGTTAACCGCACTGACGCTGAGGAGAAGGGAGCGGCAGACTGCGGAACCGGAAATGAACTTTAAAGCCCGATTTTTAAGGAAATTGAAAAAAAGCAGGATATAAAAAACCCCCGAAGCATTTCGGGGGTTGGATCTTTGGGTGTGTGCCGGAATTATTTCCCTTCTTCGAGGGAGCGGCCGAGGTTATAAAGCTCAAGGCCTTCTTCAACACGTCCCTGCTGGGTCAGGGTGACGCCGAGACGTTTCAGGTAGTCGGGATTTTCCGGTTCGATCTCCAGCAGCTGGCGGAAATAAAATTCGGCGGTGATGTAATCCTTGAGGTCGAAGTAAACCTGGCCGACCAACGCGATGGCCTGCGTATCTTCGGGGTCGAGCGCGACCACGGTCTCAAACTGATCTTTGGACCCCTCGGCATTGCCGAGGCGGAGCATGGACATTCCGAGGTTGAAATACAGGTCCTTGTTGCCGGGTTCCACGGCGATGAGACGGTTGTAGATCTCCGCGCTTTTTTCAAAGAGGGAATGTTCATACAGGAACTGAGCGTAACGCAGGCCGATCGTCATGTTCTCGGGAGCGGCATCGAAAGCCTTGTCGAACATATCGAGAGCGTCTTCAACACGGTCCTCTTTTGCCAGGATCCGTGCTTTTTCCGCCTTCAGGTCGCCGTTGCCGGGGGCTTTTTTGATCGCTTTATCGAGGGCTTCGTAAGCCTTGGTGTTGTTGTTCATCAGCTCGCTGTAGATACGGGCGATCTGAATGGATGCCTTCGGATCTTCGGGCTGAAGCTGTGCGGCAAGATCGAAATTCTCGATCGCTTTTGCCAGATCGGCGTCGCGGTCCTGCGATTCGTTACGGATCACTTTATTGTAATGGTTGACGGCCGTATTAAAGGTAAAGCCGTACAATTGAATGCGGAACTGCTTTACGTTCTCGGGAAGATAGTTCGGATCGCGCTGAACGGTAAGGTCCAGGTATTTTTTTGCCTTGGAATAGTCCGCCAGGCCGCTGTTCTTATTCGCATAGATCTCGACGGCGAGGAGATACGGGACTTCCGGATTTTCCGGTTCCACATCCATGGCGGTCAGGAAATTGAATTCGGCCTTTGCGTAGTCTTTTTGCTGAATATAGACTTTTGCGGAAGTCAGTTCCTGCGACTGGCATCCGAAAAAGGCAAACACGGCAACCAGGACCAGGAGGGGGGTTAACATACGGGTATGTTTCATGTTCGTTTTCTCCTCACGATATTTTTTTCGGTCGAAATATAGGTTAAAAACCATTAAAAAAAAAGCTAAAAGAACAAATCGCGTTCCCCGTTCCGGATGCGTTCGAGGCGTGTGCGGGTTTCTTTTTCGGTTGCGGGATCCTGCATCCGGGAGAGATTCTCCCCGATCACCTTCCAGCCTTTTTCGGCAGTCGTTTCGGGCGCGTAATCCAGCAGGTATTCCGCAAGTGTCAGCATCGCGTTCGGCGTGCAATATCGCTTGATGAACCCGGGAACGGAAAATTCCATAAAATGTTCGCCGGTCCGGCCGACCCGGTAGCAGCCCGTGCAGAAGGAGGGAAGATAACCCTGGTCGAGCAGCTCGTCGATGATCTCATTGAGGCTGCGGGAATCATTGATCTCGAACTGTTCGCGGTTCAGGTTCTGGGATTCGTGTTTTTCCTCGGCATAGGACCCGATCTCCAGCTTGGTCCCGCCGTCGATCTGGGAGACGCCGAAGGTCATGGCCTCACGGCGGATCCGTTCGGGTTCGCGGGCGGTCAGGATCATGCCGGTGTAGGGAACGGCCAGGCGCAGGATGGCGATCAGGCGCACGAAATCCTCGTCGCTGACAAGATATTTCGGGTCGACTTCCGTTCCGGCCGCGGCTTTGATCCGCGGGAAGGAAATGGTGTGCGGGCCGATATTGTAAACCGCTTCGAAATGGTTGGTGTGGCGCACAAGCGCGAGGACTTCATAGCGCCAGTCGTAAAGACCGAACAGCGCCCCGATGCCCAGGTCGTCGATCCCGCCTTCCATGGCGCGGTCCAGCGAGGTCAGGCGCCATTCGAAATTGCGTTTGGGTCCGGAAGGATGATAGTGTGCGTAGGTTTCCGGATGATAGGTTTCCTGAAAGACCTGATAAGTGCCGATCCCGGAGGCCTTGACGGTTTTGAAGCCTTCGACGTCCAGCGGCGCCGCGTTGATATTGACCCTTCGGATCTCGCCTCTTCCCTTTTTGACCGAATAGACGGTCCGGACGGTTTGGGCGATAAAATCCGCGTTGTATTCCGGATGTTCCCCGTAGACGAGGATCAGGCGCTTCTGCCCGTTCTCCTCAAGCGCTTCCACTTCCCGGACAAGCTGCGTTTCGGTCAGGGTCGTCCGGATCTGGCCGCTATTGTCGATGCGGAAGCCGCAGTATTTGCAGTTGTTGACGCATTTGTTCCCGATGTAGAGCGGGGCGAAAAGGACGATGCGGTTGCCGTAGACGCGTTCCTTGAGGGTCCGGGCCGCCGCCTTGATCTCGTCGATCAGGACAGGATCGTCCGTATTCACCAGATCGGCCACTTCCTCAAGCGTCAGCCGCTGTTTGTTCAGGGATCTGTCCAATATTTCGCGAACCCGCGTAAAATCGGGTTTGGGACGTTTCATGAATTCATGTATCTCATCTGCGTCGATGAAGGGTTTCATCGCTTCGTCGGGAATGCGGTATGTCTGGGGCGTAAATTTCATTCGGTTCCTTTTTTGGCAAACAATTAGTTTAAGGAAAATATTTAAGAAATACCAAAGGATAAAATAATATTTGGCTTAAAACGTGAGCCATCTTATGATATTTCCCAAAATAAAGATCCCCCTGAACCTTCGTTCGGGGGGATCCTGTAAGAGGTTCGATTATGAAGCTTATTTCTGTGCGAGAAAGGGGAGGACCTTTTCTTCGACGTACTGGAGCAGGTCGCGCGGGGCGATGGGTTTGTCCAGGTAATCGTCCGCATTGATCCAGCTTTTTTCTTCCTTTGTCTGCGTCGAGAAGCGGTATCCGGTCTCATGCCCGGTCGAGGTGAACATCACAACCCAGCGTTTTTCACGTTTCGGCTGGCGGTTCATCCAGTGACAGAGCACGAAGCCGCTGTCAAAATGTTCCATGACCAGGTCGCAGAACACGACATCGGGGTCAAAATCGGGGAAGATCTCTTTGGCTTCGCTGGTATTGTAAGCCGCTTTCACGTCGTAGCCGTGTTTTTGGAGATAGGGGAGATACATCTCGATCAGATCGGGATCGTCATCGACCAACAGGATTTTCTTGCTCATAATACCGTCCTTTCAAGATTAAATGGATTCACGCTTTGTAAAATGGGTATGAAGGATCTCGTGGGACTTGTGTCCGCCGGGCTTGCCCAGGAATTCATCGTACAGCGTTTTGATCGATTCGTTGTAGTGGGAGCAACGTTTCGGAAGCGAACGGTCGATCTCGTAAATGGCCTCCATCCGTTTCTGGATCTTTTCGGGAGTGGAAGGAAGGGGCTGCCCGCCGCCGTTGATGCACCCGCCGGGACAGGCCATGACCTCAATGAAGTGGTAGGTGGATTTCCCGTTCCGCACGTCCTCAAGGAAATGATCGATGTTGTGCAGACCGCTGACCGCCGCCACGTTCAGGGTGGCGTTCCCGATCTTGATGCTGGATTCTTTCACGCCCTGCAGGCCGCGTACCGGCGTAAAGTCGATCCGGTCCATGTCCTTGCCGGTGATCATATAGTGCGCGGTACGGAGGGCGGCTTCCATCACGCCGCCGGAAGCGCCGAAAATAACGCCGGCGCCGGTGGATTCGCCCAGGGGATCGTCAAAGCCTTCATCCGGCATGCGGGTGAAGTCGATCCCGGCGATCCGCATCATGCGGGCGAACTCGCGGGTGGAGAGCACGACGTCCACATCGGGTTCGGTATGCGATACCGAAAGCTCGGGCCGGCCGGCTTCGAATTTCTTTGCGGTGCAGGGCATAATGGAAAGCACGAAGATCTTCTTCGGGTCGATCCCGGTCTTTTGCGCATAATAGGATTTGATGACCGCGCCCTGCATGCCCTGGGGGGATTTGCAGGTGGAGATGTATTCCAGGAGTTCGGGATAAAAATGTTCGACGTACTTGATCCAGCCGGGGGAACAGGAAGTAAAGAGCGGAAGTTTTCCGCCGCTTTGGATCCGTTCGATCAGCTCGTTGGCTTCCTCCATGATGGTCAGGTCCGCGGCGAAATTGGTGTCGAACACCTCGTTGATGCCGATGCGGCGGAGGGCAGCTGGGATCTTGCCGGTCGTGATCGAGCCCGGCGCCATGCCGAACTCTTCGCCGATGGCGACGCGCACTGCCGGCGCGACCTGTGCGATCACGTGGATATCCGGATCGTTGATGGCTTCCCAGGCCTGTTTCAGATAACTTTTTTCACGAAGCGCACCGACGGGGCAGGCGACGATGCACTGGCCGCAGTATACGCAGGCTGTGGTGTTGAGCGAACGGTTCATGGCCGGCGCGACCTGCGAGTAGAACCCGCGGTCGACGAAGTCGATGGCGCCCACGTTCTGGACCTCGTGGCACATGCGCACGCAGCGGCCGCAGAGAATGCATTTTTCGGGATCGCGTTCGACGGCGGGACTGGCAAGGTCCAGCTTTCCGCTGCGTTTTTCCCCGACGTAGCGGTAGGAGCGCACCCCGTATTCCGCGGCAAGGTCCTGAAGGTCGCAGCAGCCGTTCCGGACGCAGACCAGACAGTCCTGCGGATGGTTCGCGATCAGAAGCTCGATGATCGATTTGCGGGAGCGCCGTACTTTCTTGGAGTTGGTCTGGACGACCATCCCGTCGTAAACGGGGTAGGCGCAGGCGGGAACAAGCTGCCCGTTCTCGATCTCGACCACGCAGATGCGGCAGGCGCCGGTGGGGCTCAGGTCGCTGAGGTAGCACAAGGTCGGGATCTTGATCCCTTCGCGTTTGGCGACCTGAAGGATCGTATCTCCCGGGTTGGCCCAGAACTCGTTGTTATTTATCTTAATATTCATAATGTAGCCTCTTTCCTTTTATTATTCCGCGATGATCGCATCAAAACGGCAGTTCAGCTCGCATTGTCCGCAGTGGGTGCAGATGTCCTGATTGATGAAGTGCGGTTCCTTGCGGTTGCCGCTGATCGCGTTGACGGGGCAGCGGGTCGCACACAGGGTGCAGCCGATGCATTTGTCTTCGATGATCGTATAGGTCAACATCTGGCGGCAGGCTTTTGCCGGACATTTACGGTCGTAGAGGTGCGCTTCGTATTCGTCACGGAAATTCTTCAGGGTGCTGATGACCGGATTTGCGGCCGTCTGACCGAGTCCGCACAAGGACGTGTCCTTGATCACATCCGCCAGGCGTTCGAGATAAAGCATGCCCTGAAAGCGCATGAGCGAATCGACCTCGGTCTCTTCCTCGCGATAGCTTTTGGTGATGCGTTCAAGGATCTCCAGCAGGCGCTTGGTGCCTTCACGGCAGGGGATGCATTTCCCGCAGGATTCAGAGGTGATGAACTGCATGAAGAATTTTGCCAGATCGACCATGCAGGTGGTCTCGTCCATGACGACCAGCCCGCCCGAGCCCATCATGGCGCCGACGGCTTTCAGGTTCTCGTAATCGATCTCGGTGTCAAGGAATTTTTCGGGGAGAGCGCCGCCCGAGGGGGCGCCGATCTGCACAGCCTTGAAGGCTTTGCCGTCCGGGATGCCGCCGCCGACGGTAAAGATGATGTCGCGGATGGTGGTGCCCATGGGGACTTCCACCAGGCCGGTATTGACGACCTTGCCGGAAAGGGCGAAGATCTTGGTGCCTTTGGATTTTGCCGTTCCGATCGCGGCGTACCAGTCGGCGCCGTTCCGGAAAATAAGCGGCACGTTGGCAAAAGTTTCAACGTTGTTGATAATGGTCGGTTTGCCGAAGAGTCCGGAAACCGCGGGAAAAGGAGGACGGGGACGCGGCATGCCGCGGCGTCCCTCAATGCTGTGGATCAGCGCGGTCTCTTCACCGCAGACGAAAGCGCCGGCCCCTTTTTTGATCTTCAGATGGAAGGAAAATCCGCTGTTCAGGATATTGTCCCCCAGCAAGCCGTACGCGGTTGCGTCGGCAATGGTCTTTTCCAGGCGCGAGATGGCCAGGGGATATTCTGCGCGGCAATAGACGTAGCCGACCGATGCGCCGATCGCGTAGGCGGCAATGATCATGCCCTCGACCACGCGGTGCGGGTCGCCTTCAAGGACGGCGCGGTCCATGAAAGCTCCGGGATCGCCTTCATCGGCATTGCAGATGAGGTATTTCTGGTCGTTCTTCGCCTGATAGGCGAATTCCCATTTCTTTCCGGTCGGGAAACCGCCGCCCCCGCGTCCGCGAAGACCCGCAAGCTTGGTTTCCTTGATGACGTCGAGTGGGGATTTGTTGATCAGGACATCCGAGAGAGCATGGTATCCGCCGCGGGCAAGATACTGGTCAATGTTCTCGGGATCGATGACGCCGCAGTTCTCCAGAACGACCTTTTTCTGGATCTTAAAGAAGGGGATATCCTGAATAAAGGGGATCTCGGGCCAGAGCGAATCATCGGAATAAGGATATTTCCCGAGCGCTTTCTGGATCACCGGCTCCTTGTGCAGGAGGGTGCGTTCGATGATCGTGTCGACATTTTCCGGGGTAACGCGTTTGTAGGAAATGCGCGGGAAGCCCGGTACCTTGATGTCCACGATGACCTCTTCCGCGCAGAATCCGACGCATCCCACACGGGTAAGCTCGGCGTCAACGCCGTATTTTTTGAGTTCCGCTTCGAAGGTGTCGTAGACCGCCTGGGCCCCGTTGGCAAGTCCGCAGGTGCCCATGCCGACCATAACGACCGGTTTTTCGGCTTTTTCAAGCGTCAATTTCGATTTCAGTTCGGCGATACGGGCAGGGGAGACACCGGCTGCGGTCCCGTCATAGCTGCCTCTGATGAGCTCGACAAATTTGTCGGCAGGGACTTTTTTCGATAAGATCTCTTTGAATGTATTCATGCTTTATCCGCCTGGTCTTCTTTTTTTCTGTACTCGGTGATCAGCTTATAGACCGATTTGCTGGTCAGCCCGCCGTAATATTTATCGTCGATCACGATGACCGGGGCGATGCTGCAGGCGCCGATGCAGGCGACGGTCTCGATGGTGAACTGCAGGTCTTTGGTCGTTTCACCGGCCTTGATCCCCAATTCGGCTTCCAGGGTGTTCAGGATATCCAGCGAGCCCTTCACATGGCAGGCGGTGCCGCGGCATACCCGGATCACGTGTTTTCCCAGGGGCGTGAGCCGGAACTGGTTGTAGAACGTCGCCACGCCGTAAACGCGGCTGGTCGGGACATTAAGATGTTTGGCCACCCGGATGATGTCATCTTCGGGCAGGTAACCGTGGACCTCCTGGACATCCTGAAGCATCGCGATCATGTTGGATGCTTCATTTCTGGGATACTTTTTGTAGACTTCCTCTGAACGCATATCTCTCCTTTTTCGGATAGGATCACCCCGTTAAAAACGAACGCAAATAATAACCACTCTTTCCTCATTTTACAAGGAAAATAGAAAATAAAATGACAATTATCAAAACATTTACATTCCCGGGCGAAGATACAGCATCTGTTCCCGGGGAATGCGGTTTCTCAAATTAGAAAAGCATGTCATAATGCTTGATTATGATTGATAATTTCTTTATGCTACATAGATTTCTAAAACCGAGGAGACACTATGTTGACTATCATGCTACAAGCAGCGAACGGCGTTGCCGAAGGGACTGCCGCCGGCCGCGGCTTCATGAGCTTCCTTCCCTTTATCGCGATCATTGTCATTCTGTGGGTCCTGATGATCATGCCCCAGCGCAAACGTCAGAAAGAAACCCAGAAGATGCTGGAAGAACTGCAGCCGAAAGACAAGGTCGTGACCATCGGCGGTATCATCGCCGAAGTGGCGAAAGTAAAGAAAGACACCGTCGTTCTGAAGATCGGCAAAGAAACGCAGATGGAAGTCCGCAAAAACGCGATCGCTTCCAAACTGCCGAAAGAAAAAGCCGAAGAAGCCGAAACGAAAGAATAGCTGGAAATCCGGTCCGTCAGTCCGCATTGCGCGGACTGACGGGCGGGAGACCTGTCCGGACCTGCCATGATATTACCCGTTCGCATATACGGCGATCCTATTCTGAGAGACGTCATTCCCCCCGTCGCATCACACGCGGAGGTGCTTCCGTACGTCCGTGATATGATCGAGACCATGTACGACGACGACGGGATCGGGCTTTCGGCAAATCAGGCGGGGCTTCGGTCACGTTTTTTTGTGATCGGGAAGAACGCTTTCGAGGATGGTCGGCCCGACTCGGTGTTCATCAATCCCGCGATCCTTGAAGCCTACGAAGAAACCTGGGATTTTGAAGAAGGCTGTCTTTCGGTTCCCGGCATCCGGGAGTGGGTCGTCAGGCCCCGGACGATCCGTGTCCGCTATACGGACGAGACCGGAACGGAGCGCGAGGAGGTCTTTACGGACTATGCAGCCCGGGTCTTTCAGCATGAGCTCGACCATCTCAACGGGATCTTTTTTACGGACCGTATTTCCCCAATACGCCGCGCCTTGAACAAAAAGAAACTGAAAGAGCTGGCGGAAAGCCAAAACAAATAAAATTACTGTTTCAAAAATAATAAAGACGCCATGAATCGCGTCTCTTCGGATATCAATAATCGGCGTTCCTTGTTCGGAGATCGCCGGAGAAGCTGAAAAATTATAATGAATAGAATAATGAACAAGGATCAA
>JAFGVT010000099.1 GCA_016937825.1 Fidelibacterota bacterium
GCTCGCCTGACCAATGGTTTCGGGACGGAATTTTATAAGTTTTTCACGTCCTTCGTTTGAAAGGGATGAGATCTTCTCATACATGAACGCCGAAGGTATTTTTTTTGCTTCAAGCTGATGCATCTGATGAACCTGCTTGAATTGACGATCTATATATCCTTCGTATCGGGTCAGAACATAGGCCTGGTCGATGGAATCGAGCAGATAGTCGGGAAAAAAATATTTCTGCAGATCGGAGATATGGTCCTCGTCGATTTTTTGCTGACGTATCATATGGGCCAGCGATGTCGACTGTCCAACAGACAAGAGCAGGGGATTCTCATCTGTGATACGTGTTTTTTCAAGCAGCCGGACAAGAGCGCGGGATTCATTTCGAACGGTTTCAAATTGTTTGAGCATGCCCGGGGATTGAAGGCCGATCTCACGGGCCGCTTCAAGCAGGCGGAGGTGTGCGTTATCCCAGCGAAGCAAAAGCCTGTATTCGGCGAGGCTTGTGAACATGCGGTAAGGTTCCGAGGTTTCCTTGGAGCATAGATCGTCGATGAGAACCCCGATATAAGACTCATGGCGTTCAAGGATCACGGGCTTTTTATCATCCAGTTTTCTTACTGCATTGACGGCCGCCATCAGTCCCTGCGCGGCAGCTTCCTCGTAGCCGCTGGTGCCGTTGATCTGGCCTGCAAAATAAAGTCCGCTGACCGCTTTTGTTTCCAGGGACCGCTTGATCTGATAAGAGGGGAAATAATCGTATTCGATCGCATACCCGATCTTGATCAGCTCGGCCTTTTCCAGTCCGGTAATGCTTCGCAACGCGCGTATCTGGATATCAATGGGAAGCGAAGATGAAAAACCATTGACATACCACTGTGAAGATCCCGACCATTCGGGTTCAAGGAAAAGCTGATGTGAGAGCTTGTCCGAGAAACGGACGATCTTGTCTTCAATGCTGGGGCAATAGCGGGGTCCGACACCGGCGATCTTTCCCGTATAGAGAGGGGAGCGGTCAAGTGCGGACCGAAGAATATCATGGGTAGCGGAGTTCGTATAGGTTAGCCAGCAGGGTATGTTGGGCGGATTGAAATCATGCGTGGCGTGAGAAAAGGGTTTCGGTACGGCATCCCCCTCCTGAATTTCAAGACGGGAAAAATCGATCGAACGCCTGCTGACCCGCGAGGGTGTTCCGGTCTTAAGGCGGCCGACGGTGAAGCCGTTTTCTTTCAGCTGGTCTGAAATACCGATTGAGGGCAATTCTCCGTAGCGCCCCGCCGGGATCTGAATGTTCCCGATATGGATCTTGCCGCGCAAAAATGTCCCATTGGTCAAAATACACGCGGAAGCGCCGATGGGGGTTCCATCCTGCAAATAGAGCCCCCTGAAAATGCCGTTCGTAAAATCCAGTTTTTGCACATCACTTTCGATGACATCAAGATTTGGGCATTGCGCGATGACCTTTTGCATGTAGCGTTCATAGGCCCGCTTATCCGCCTGAGCGCGCGGGGCCCAGACGGCGCGGCCCTTTGAGAGATTCAGGAGCTTAAACTGTATCCCGGTCGCATCGATGGCTTTTGCCATTTCTCCCCCCAGAACATCGATCTCCCGGACGAGGTGACCTTTTGCAAGTCCGCCAATAGAGGGATTGCAGCTCATGCGGGCGATGGCTTTCTTTTCCAGGGTAACCAGGGCGGTATTTTTCCCAAGACGAGCCGAGGCCAGTGCCGCCTCGACGCCGGCATGACCGCCACCGACAACGACAATGTCATAGGCTGCTTTCATAGTGAGGAATCTACATTATTTGCACTTGGATCGCAAACAGATAAGAAAGGAGGAAACCGGCATCTCATTAATATAAGGAAGCGGAGATTTTTTTATTTTCCGATGCAGAAATGATCGAAGATGTTGTTCAGGACGTCCTCCGAAGTCGTTTTGCCGGTAATATCATCAAGGGAACGAATGGCTTCCCGGATATCAAGTGAAATAAATTCATTGGAAAAAGACCGCATGAGCGCTTCTTTTGCCTTTCCCAGGGATGTTAGTGCCGAGAGCAGGGCGTGACGGTGCCGCTGCTTTGTGATCGCAATTGCATTCCCGTCAACGCGATAATGTGTGCGGACGCAATCCAGCATCAGGGAAAGAAGGGCGTCAAGATTTTCATGCCGTGTAGCGGAAATATTGACGGCATATTTGCTCGGAAACGGTTGAGACATCGAAGAAAGATCACTTTTATTAAATACCGCGATCACCGGCACATGAGCCCGGGCGGCGAGGAATTCTTTTTCAAAACCGTAAGTGTCTTCCAGGGAAAGATCCACAACAAGAAGCACAAGATCTGCTTTTTCAAGGATCTTGACTGCTCGCTCAGCACCTTTTTTCTCAATGGGGTCGTCGGTGTCCCTCAGTCCCGCTGTGTCCACAAGACGAAAAAGAAATCCCTGATGCAAAAAAGATTCTTCAATGCTATCGCGGGTTGTCCCCGGAATGTGTGAAATGATCGCTCGCTCCTCTTCGAGCAGGGCGTTCAGCAGGCTTGATTTTCCGGCGTTGGGGCGGCCAACGATCGGGACAAGCGCGCCTTCACGTAGGATCTTTCCGGCGCCGTAAGAATTTGCCAGGTTCGAAATATGTTCTTCCGCCGCCGTGATCTTGTTTGTGATCAATTCGCGTGATAGCGGGGTGATCTCCTGGTCGGAGAAGTCAAGCTCCAGTTCCAGGATCGAGGCGATGTCGGTAAGTTCACCGCGCAGCGAATCGATTTTTTCTGAAAGAGATCCGGAAAGGGTGCGCGCGGCGATCTTTTGGCCGCTGCCGGAAACGGCATGGATCAGGTCCGCAACGGCTTCCGCCTGAATAAGATCCATTTTTCCGTTCACGAAAGCTCTTCGGGTGAATTCGCCGGGCAGGGCGGGGCGGGCCCCAAGACGATAATATAGGGCAAGTATGGCCGGTGACGCGCTGAGGCCGCCGTGGCAGGAAATCTCAACCGTGTCGTCGCCGGTATAGGAGGCGGGCCCTTTAAAATACGTGACAACCACATCGTCGAGCTTTTCGCCGTTCTCCGGATCGACCACGGCGGCAAAGTGGGCATAGCGGGGTTCCAGAGCGGAAATGGACAATCCGGCAAGGGCAATAGAAAGGGAATCGACCCCGGAAATCCGGATAACGGCGATCCCGCCCAGCCCGGGCGGAGTTGAAATCGCCGCGATCGTATCGCAATGATCAAATGTTGTCATTATTTTACCAGCATCAGCTTTTGAGTTGCGATCGTCATGCCGTCCTGCTCCAAGCGGCAAAGATACACGCCGGAAGGCAACTTCGAGGCATTAAAAATCTGACGGTAACGGCCCTCGGGCAAAGCGGCATTGAGCAAGGTTAAAACGTGCTCTCCGCGGAGGTTGTAAATATTAAGTTCTGTATTTCCGGGAGAAGCAAGTGTGAATTCGAGACTTGTTTGGGGATTAAAAGGATTGGGATAAGCCCCCAGAAGCTCGGAATCCTCAGGAACGGGCTTCAATCCGACAAGCACCCGTGAAAGCAAAAATGAAACGGGCGGATCGGCGCCCGCATAGCCGAGCCCCGGCGCGCTGCCGGAGTAGTAAGAAGGCTCGTAATCTATGAGATAATATCCGTTGCGCACGTATTGGGGAATTCCGGAGGATAAAAGCGGAGACAACGGAGATAGCCTGTATTCGGATCCAAACAGGGGGTCCGCCTCAAACAAGGCTGTTGATGTGATGTCGTCATTGCGGGTCCCGTCAAGCAGGATGCCGCCAAGTCCTCCCCGGAGGTCCGAGTGGCTGAGATCAAGTTCGGTATAACGGCATTCGCAATCGATTTCATCGGGATTCCAGACGATTGAATTTACGATCTTCACCGGATCGGATTGCTGGTCGAAAAAGAGAATGCCGCAGGAATCTGAAAGAGCGGAGTTATAGGCAACGGTGGATTGCAGGAGGGCCACAACGCCGCTGCGGACAGCAATCGCCCCGCCTTTGTTTTTTGAGATGTTCTCGCTGATCAGGGTATTATGGAAGCGGAGATCGCTGTTGGTTGCATAGAGACCTCCGCCATATTGAGATACGGCTGCAGGTTTTTGAAAGAACGCCGAAAGCGAATCCGAATGCGCCGTATTTCGGGAAAGATCTGTATAAAACAGCACGGCACGGGAAAGGTTCTCTGCAAAGATGCCCCCGCCGGAAGATGCCGTATTGTCCCGAATGACCGTATATTCGATATTTGCCGTACTTTGATTCAGACTGATCGCCCCGCCGAGATACGCGGCATTGTCCGTTAGCTCAACATGATCAAGATGAATTGTGGAGGAGTAGGCGAAAATGCCCCCGCCGGAAAAATCAGCCCGGTTGTTCGTGATCTTTGTTTGCTCAAGAAAGCAGCTGCTGTTCTCGCAGTACAGCCCGCCCCCGTAGGTATAGTTGTTATAATAAAAATGCCCGCTGCCGCCGCTAAGTGTAAGTCCGCGGATGGCCAGAGAATCTGCATTGAGGACGGTGATCACGGATGCATAACCCGCGGTATCGGGCATAAGCATAACCGAATCGGCCGCCGCGGGATCGTTGTGAAAAATAAACCGGGATCCCAGTGTAAGGGATTTTTGGCTGATCAGAACGTTTCCCGTATACGTCCCGGGCAGCACAATGAGCGTATCGCCGTTCTGCGCATAGTCAACGGCACGCTGAACGCCGGCAAAGGGACGTCCGCTGCTGCCGTTTCCCCAAATATCGTCACCCAGGGTTGAAATAAAGAAATGATGGGCGGGATTAAGAAGAACGTGCCGGGGAGATTCGTAGGCGCCCATGTCGGGAGGAGCCCAGTCGGGGTCGGGTCGCTTCGCACCCAGAAGATCCTTTCGGGGTATGCCCGCCGTATCGGGATCTGCGGAAGAGATGCAGGGCGACGACGCAGAAAGGGCCGGCCATGAAAGAGCGGGATCAATTCGCGGATCTTCCGCCAAGTTGCCGTCTCCCGGAAATCCGCCCGGGATCGCCGAATAACGGACGAAAAACTGAACGGTATCGGGCGGAAGAGCGTTTGAAAACACAGAGTTCTCAATCGTGATATCAGAACCGGCCGCCGACCATGCAGGATCGGGAGAAACATTGTTGTGAAACGTAACGAAATCATAATGATGGCTTGATGCTGACGAATGGATCAACGCGGAAGAAAACTGATTATTATACGCCGCGACGTTGAAAAAAGAAAGAGAACTGGAATTCACGGCAGAGAGCAGGGCCGAGGCGTTCTGAGAGACCCAGACCGAATTCCACGCCGCAAGGTCCGACCGGTCGAGCGACAAGGCCGGAGAGGCAGGATCCGCAAATTGATAATGCCGCGAATGCGTCATTTCCACGGTTGAATTTTCCAGTGTGAGAGGATTGCCCTTCAGGTAAATGCCCGTCATCCGAACCCCTTTTGAATCCTGAATGCGGACACCTCCCCCGTTCGCTCCGCCGGCAAGGTCGAACAACAGACCCATGATCACCGTGCTGTCGGCATGGTCGATCAAAAGCAAAGGTGCGGAAGCGGAGGTGTCGTACAGCGCCACGCCCGAGGTGAAATTGTATGAGGAGGGATTTTTGATGTAGTTGTTGGAGAGAAGGGAGATCGATTTTCCGGTGATCTCAATGCGCCCCCTGTTTTGGAAAGAACGCATGATCAGCACCGTATCTCCGGAAGCGGCGATGCTGACGGCATCCTGAATGGTCGCAATACTGTCCGGAACCGTCCATACGGCTGCATTCAGAGCTGCGGCGATCATAGAAAAAAAGATCAGAACGGATTTAAATTTTACCATGGATGCTTCAATATTGATCATTGGCCCGGGAAAGGCTAATTTGAAATTTCCACATGTCCGAAGATAGCATTCATCTCAAACGTGACCGAACGCATGAAAGAAGCGTCTGCCGACTTAAGGCGCTTATCTTCCACTTTTCCGAAAACGGGACCTCCGGCACGGGTGATATTCCAGTTCGCAGGCACGAAGATCCGGATGCTGCCGAAAATCGCCGACGCTTCAAAATAAGCATTTTCCCTTGGATCGGATTGACGGAGATCGAGCTCAAGGTTTCCGAAAACGGCGGTTGCGTGCCCCCCGGAAAGCTGTTTGTCATTGATGAGCTCGTGTTGAGCGTGAAAGAGGGTGTTGATATTGAAGACGTGTTCTTCTCCGGTCTCGTGAACGGTCCCGTCCCCGCAGGGTGCAGAGTTGCGTCTCTTTCGGGGCCAGACCATCACGCCCACCATGACCAGCATCGCGGGCCAGATCAGATCGCTGATATCGTAAACCCCATGCGTGTGAAGCAGGAAAAGAATGCCGACAAATACGAGGAAAACGCCACCCGGCCAGGACCCGCCCGGAGCGAAGATCGTAATAAATCCCAGAAGGACCAGGATCAGAGGCCACCAATCTAAAAAGAGGTCGTCAATATCCCACCATCCGATATTGTTGCCCAGGGCAACCACACCAAAACAAATGAAAACGATCGCGAGAACGATACGAAAAATATTATTGCGACCGGGTTGTTTTTCCATCTTTCACCTCCTTAACGGTTTGAATGAAATACCGGTGAATGCGAGTGTCATGTGTCAATTCGGGATGAAAGGTCGCTCCAAGATGCATGCCGGACCCAATCAGGACCGGTGCGTTTTCATGCACGCTGAGCACCGTTACGCTTCCCCCGACAGACAAAATGAGAGGGGCTCTGATAAACACGGCGTGAAAAGGAACACCCCTGTCAAATTCCAGCGAAATCTCCGAAACGAAGGAATCTTTCTGCGAACCGTAAGCATTGCGTGAAATGTTCGCATCGATCAGACCGAGCTGACGAACCCGGGGATCCGTGACGCCGCAGGCGATAAGGATCAGTCCCGCACAAGTGCCAAAAACCGGCTTATGCCGCGCAAAGTCGAGAATATCATCATGGGTAATTCGAAAGCCGAGAACTTTTGTCATGGTCGTCGATTCTCCGCCCGGGAGGATAAGGCCGTCCAGTCCGTCAAGCTGTTCGCGATATTTCACTATCTCCGATTCGCCGCCTGCCAAAACGATCATTTCGGCATGACGCGCATAGGCACCCTGAATACCCAAAACACCGATACGTGGTTTTGTCATCGAAGGGTAACTCCTACCAGCCGCGCTTTGCCATTTTTTCACCGTCATCGAGGCCGGCGGCAGAAATGCCCGCCATGGCATCCTTCAGACCTTTGGACACTTCGGCAAGCACGGACGGATCGCTGTAGTGTGTGACCGCCTTGACGATCGCTTCGGCGCGCTGTTTGGGGTCGTCAGACTTGAATATTCCCGAACCGACAAAGACCGCTTCCGCGCCGAGTTGCATCATAAGAGAGGCGTCGGCGGGCGTGGCGATACCGCCTGCGGCAAAATTCGGAACGGGCAGTTTGCCGTTCTTTGCGATCCACTCAACAAGGGCAAAGGGGGCACCGAGATTTTTAGCTTCCGCCATGAGTTCGCTTTGATCCAGTATCGTAAGCCGCCGGATCTCCCCCACGACTTTGCGCATATGACGGACAGCTTCCACGATGTCGCCGGTTCCGGGTTCGCCTTTTGTCCGGATCATTGCCGCGCCCTCCCCGATACGACGGAGAGCCTCGCCGAGATTGCGGCATCCGCAGACAAAAGGAACATGGAAATCCTTTTTCCAGATATGATTTTCCTCGTCAGCCGGGGTGAGAACCTCGGATTCGTCAATAAAATCCACGCCGATCTCCTGCAGGATCTGAGCTTCGGCAAAGTGGCCGATGCGGCATTTTGCCATAACGGGAATGGAAACCGCTTCTTTTATTTTAAGGATCATTTCGGGATTGCTCATGCGGGCAATTCCGCCGAAGGCACGGATATCCGCGGGAATGCGTTCCAGGGCCATGACGGACGAAGCGCCGGCATCTTCGGCGATCTTCGCCTGCTCCACATTGGTCACATCCATGATAACGCCGCCTTTAAGCATTTCAGCCAATCCGACCTTTACCTCATAGGTGCCTTTTTTCATTTCGTTTTATCTCCGTTTAAATTTTTAACATATTCTTTAATGCTTTCGATCAGATATCCCGGCGTGCTGGCGCCTGCGGTAATTCCCAGCGATGCACAATCGCGGAACCAGTCAGGATCGATATCTCCAACCCCGGCGACCATATGGCTGTTCCCGTTAAGCGACCGTGCAACGGTAAACAGGCGCCTGGAATTCGCCGAATGAGGATCCCCGATAACAAGAACGCAATCGTTGTGTTTTGCCAGGGCGAGGATCTCTTCCTGATTCCTCCGGGTCGGTTCGCATATCGTATTAATGATACGGCAATCGCGCGACCTTGTCAATATGCCCGGCAGTATTTTCAATATCCCGTCAAGACGCTGAGTGCTTTGAACGACGACGCCCGTGCGTGATTTCAGCGTACAGGCCCTCAGGTCGGAAAGCGCAGAAACGATGCAATAATCCCGCAGGCGGGAAACGATCCCCAGCACCTCGTCGTGATCTTTATCCCCGATCACAATGATCTGCCGGCCCTCGTTCTCAAGTTCCTTTGCGTGGCGGTGTATTTCTTTAACCAGAGGGCAAGTTCCGTCAAGGAGATGCAGTCCCAGCGCATCCGCTTTGCGGACCAGTTCCGCGTCGGTTCCGTGCGCGCGAAGCAAAAGGGGCATTTCCCCGACGTCTTCAAGGCGGTCCACATACACCAAACCGCGCGCCTTAAGTTTGTCCACCACAACCTTGTTGTGGACCAGGTCGCCCAGTACCGCCACCCGGCCGTAGGCATCCAGGGCGGCATTCGCCATGTCCACGGCATTTTTAACGCCGGAACAGAAGCCGCAATGTTCGGCGATCTCAATTTTCATTGAAGGTTTTCCTCACGTGTTCGACCATCGCCTCGACGACCTCGGGATATAGTTCATTCAGAGGGTGCACGCTGACGATCCCGCTTGCATGTTCGTGTCCGCCCCCGCCGAAACGGCGCGCGATCCCGTTTGTGGAGACCGCCCCTTTCGAACGGAAATTGATACGCGTTGAGCCGTCTAAACGTTCCTTGAACATGATGCTTACTTCAACGCCCGAGATCATGCGCAGAAAATCGGTAATACCGTCCGTATCCATGTCGTCGGCATCATTATCGTGGAGCATCTGCCGGGTGATCACGAACCAGACGACGCGCTTGTCTTCCGAAAAATGAATGTTCTGTAAAACGGAAGAAAAAAGCTGGATCCCGCTGCGGGAAATATTTCCGAACAACTTGCAATAGATGCCATAGACATCAATGCCGTATTCCATAAGTTCCGATGCGATCCGGTGAGACCGCGCCGTGGTGTTACCGTAACGAAAGTTTCCCGTGTCACCCGCAATGGCGATATACAGATCGGTCGCGATATCCCGGTCCATCAGGTCCGGATGCGTGTTCATGATGAATTCATAGATCAGCTTCCCGACCGAGCAGTCCCCGGAATTCACGATCTCCTGAAGGTAGATGGGATTGTTCTCTTTGGGATGGTGATCGATGGCAACGACAGGGCGTTTTGCGGCAAGCGCATCCTGACCGAGCTGGCCGATACGCGCAAAAGAACCCGCATCCAGAACGACCAGCATGTCGGCGCGGGCGAGCAGGGGCTGATGCTTCGAAGGCACATATCTCCGGCAAAGACGCCCGGTGTCCATAAATGTCAGGTTGCCGGGAGTGGGAGATATATTGAGGATATGGACTTCTTTCCCGAGTTTTTTCAGCAAGCGATAAAGCGCCAGCTCCGATCCGATGCCGTCGGCATCCGGATTCTGATGGGTCGTTATAACAAAGGATGAGGCAAAGCGGATCCGCTGTTCAAGTTCTTTCCACTGTTGAAGTATTTCCGCGTCAGGTGTTATCATTACAATCTCCCAAATAGCGTGCATTTTACGAATATATCGACGGAAAAGAAAACGAAAAAGGAAAAAGCTTGGCGCGCCCAAAGGGTGAAATTTAAGAATCCTGAAACAACCCCCCCCCAAAGACGGAAAGTGAGGACAATATAAAAAGCGGAAACAGGCGCTTCCGCTTTTTTATGGGAGAGCATCATTTGCCGGCTTGATTTATCCGATGAGCTCTTTCATATCCGAATCTACGTCGCGGATGCCCGAAATACCGAAATTTTCCACCAGAACTTTAACAACGGCGGGGGAAAGAAACGCGGGCAGGGTCGGTCCCAGATGGATGTTCTTAACGCCCAGGGAAAGCAAGGCAAGAAGAACAATGATCGCCTTCTGCTCATACCACGCAATATTGTAAGCGATCGGCAGATCATTGATGTCGTTCAGGCCAAAGACCTCTTTTAGTTTAAGCGCGATCACGGCCAGAGAATAGGAATCGTTGCATTGTCCGGCGTCCAGAACGCGCGGGATGCCACCGATGTCGCCCAGGGGCAGTTTGTTGTAGCGGTATTTTGCACACCCTGCGGTCAGGATCACAACATCCTTCGGTAATTTCCCGGCAAATTCCGTATAGTAAGCGCGGTCCTTCATCCGCCCGTCGCAGCCCGCCATGACAACGAATTTCCGGATAGCGCCGGATTTTACGGCATCCACGATCTTGTCGGCCAGGGCCAGGACCTGGTTGTGTGCAAAACCGCCCACGATCTCACCTTGTTCGATCTCTTGTGGGGCGGGACAGCGTTTTGCGTGTTCAATGATGGCGGAAAAATCTTTCGGCTTACCGTTCACGCGGTCCGGGATGTGCATACAGCCGCTAAAGCCGGATGAGCCGGTGGTGTAGATCCGGTCCTTGTAAGAGGTTTTGGGAGGAACAATGCAGTTCGTTGTGAACAGTACGGGTCCGTTGAAGGTTTCGAACTCTTCTTTTTGTTTCCACCAGGAATTGCCGTAATTGCCGACAAAATGCTCATATTTTTTAAAGGCGGGATAGTAGTTCGCCGGCA
>JAFGVT010000018.1 GCA_016937825.1 Fidelibacterota bacterium
CTGAGTCTGATGATGTCCTGTCTGACCATAGTGTCCCGTTACCCGATATCCAGCATGAGCGTATCCCGGAAGATCCCTCCGGCGCCAAAACTTTCCTTGAAGCGTGCCAGGCCGTAATTCGGTTCCATATTGACGGTGAATATCCCGTAGTCCAGATAGCGGAAGCCGCGCTTGATGCAGTCCGCGATCACGTCCTTGAACAGGACGTTCACGCCGCGGTATTCCTGATACTGTTCGTCGTGCGAAATATAAAAGGCCAGCGTGACCTGCTCGTTGGCATCGAACATCACGATGCCCGCGATCATGGCCGTCCCGATGTAGGCGCCGTAGAGACGGATGCGCTCGGGATAGCGCCGTTTCAGTTCAAGCAGTTCGTCCAGGGTATGGGTGGGTTCCACGCCGTGCCGAATTTTCAGATTGTTCTTGAGTATCCCGTAAAAGGACCGGTAATCGTCGCTCAGGCGGACGACGACACCCTGTTTTTCTCCCCGCCGGAATGCGGTCCGGTTGCTGCTTTTGAACAGGGCGATATTTTTTTCGATACGGTTTTCCAGTTTCAGGACGGAGGAGATCTCGCGTTTCAGGTAGGTATAGCCCTGGCGGAAGCAGGCAAATTCCAGGTAATTGTTCAGCTGGCGGCAGTAGATGTCCGGCGGAAGGGTCATGACGATCCTGTTGAAGCCCTCGTGCCGGGCATATTCGTTCAGCGCCCGGACGATCTTCATGTTCTTTTCCACCCCCTGACCGGCCGGCTGCACGATGCCGCCGTAACTGCTGCCGCGGTGGGAATGCAGGGTGCGGATGCCGTCCGCGGCATGATCGACCGCCGGAAAAAGGGCGATCGGTTTGGATTCTTCCAGAAAGACCAGCGAATGATCGGCGAACCTTTCCGCGGGATGGTAATTCAGGAATTGCCGTTCGTGGAAGAGCGTGCCGTTGTTCGAGGCGCGGACAAATGCATCCCAGAAGCTATGGGTGTTCTCATCATAGCGTACAATATCGATCATACCTTAGTCCTTTTCGGGCTGTGTGTCATGTTTCAGGATCAGGGCGGAGGTGTACCCGACCACGCTGCCGTCGTCGTTCAGGACCTGCCCGGAATGGCTGTAACCCAGCGGACGCACCCGATGCCGGGCGCTTCCCAGTCCGCGCAGGATCGACAGGACCGGTCCGGCGCCGCAGGCTTCCACCTTCCCCGTGCGCAGCTCCCGTACGATCGCTTCGTCATCTCCCTGTGCAAGCAGGCGGATAAAGCGGCCGTCCATTTCGCACGCCCTGTCCGCAGGATGGAAATGCGAAAGGTCCGTGCTGGCGACAAAAAGGATCGCGTCGCCGAAAGCACGGGAAAGGGCGCGGACGCAGGCTTCGCCATCCCGGAGTGTGTCCGCTCCCTGATCGCCCATGACCAGGGGCAGCAGGGGAATGTCGCCCAGCATGTACTGAATGAACGGGACCTGCACCTCCAGGGCGTGCTCTTCGCGGTGTCCGGCCGCGGACAGCAGGATCCCCTTGCAGGTTTTTGCGATCTCCCGGGCTTCGCCGTGCACCGGACAGTCGCCCAGGGGCGTGCGGTAGCCCTCGCCGTGATATACGGATATCCCCCGGAAATATTCCCGGTGGCTCGGACTGATGACACAAACCAGCGCATAGCGCCGGCCGTTCAGGTACTGATACGCCTTGGCGGCCTGATATCCCGAAAACACGTATCCGGCATGCGGCGACACCAGTCCCGCGATCGTCCCGGTTTCAGGTTGATAATCACGTTCCGCACGTTCAAAAAGTCCGTCAAGGGTCCTGCGCAGCGTTTCCGGGTCCCGGGGGTAGAATTGCCCGGCGACCTCAGGTTTTCGGTAGCTCATGATCGCTCGTAGGTCTCAAAGGCTTGTTTAAGTTCCAGCCAGTAATCGGTCAGGCCGGCGACCATCACCTTGGTCTGTCCGAGGACGGGCATAAAATTCGTATCCCCGTTCCAGCGCGGGACGACGTGCTGGTGCAGGTGTTCCGAGATCCCCGCGCCGGCGGAGATCCCGAGATTGAAGCCGATATTGAATCCGTCGGGGTGAAGTTTGCGGGTCAGGATATCCACGACCATGGCCGTCACATCGGCCATTTCGTGCCGTTCTTCGGGCGTGAGCGCCATGTAGTCGCTGAGGTGCCGGAAGGGCACGATCATCAGGTGGCCGTTATTGTAGGGATAGCGGTTCATGATCACAAAGACATGCTTCCCGTAATACAGGATAAGGTTTTCCTGATCGCACTTTTCTTTGGGCTTGCAGCAAAAGATGCATCCGCTTTCTTTTTCGTTCTTCGGGGCTCGGATGTATTCCATGCGCCAGGGCGCCCAGAGATAGTCCATGGCGTTGTTTTTTTTACTCTTCATGCTTATCTCGCTTCAAATTTTACCAAATGTATAACATTTTTCATGAACTGACAAACAATTATCCCGTTGGACGTCAATGAGTCCGGCTTTTCAGAGGGATAAAAAAAAAGCCCCGTTACGTGAACGGGGCCGAATGATCTTCATTGCGGGTTAGGCGGTAAGAATATCCACCATCCTGCGGCCGCGCTTCATATTGAACTGCACGGTGCCGTCAGCGGTCGCAAAGATCGTATCGTCGCCGCCGATGCCGGCATTGGTACCGGGGAAGAATTTCGTTCCGCGCTGACGGACGATGATCGTCCCGGCTGTGACAACCTGGCCGCCGTAACGCTTGACTCCCAGGTATTTGGGATTGCTGTCACGACCGTTGTTCGTACTACCTTGACCTTTTTTATGTGCCATATCTATTCCTTTTCCGTCTTTTCAACTGATTCAGCTTTTTTCGGGGCCGCCTTTTTGGGGCTTGCGGGCTTTTC
>JAFGVT010000100.1 GCA_016937825.1 Fidelibacterota bacterium
ACGCCTGCCCTGCGTAGCCTTCTTGACCAACGTAGCTCGTTAGAGCGTAGTTGGTGGCGAAGCAGGGTCTTACGTCTCACGCAATTGGATATGCAGTTCATCCAGCTGTTTCTTATCCACTTCGCTCGGCGCCCCGTCCATGGGCGATTGCGCCGTCGTGGTTTTGGGGAAGGCGATGACCTCGCGAATGGAACTTGCGCCTGCGAGGATCATGACCAGGCGGTCAAATCCGAAGGCGATCCCGCCGTGGGGCGGCGCGCCGTATTCAAAGGCGCCCATCAGAAAACCGAATTTCTCCTGAGCTTCCTCTTCCGAGATCCCCAGTGCCCGGAACATCCTCGACTGCAGCGTCCGGTCATAGATGCGGATACTGCCGCCGCCGATCTCATAACCGTTCATGGCCATATCGTAGGCGCGTGCTTTCACGGACAGCGGATCCGTTTCCATTTTTTCGATATCTTCAAGTTTCGGGGACGTAAAGGGATGGTGCCGGGCCATCAGGCGGCCGCTTTCCTTGTCTTTCTCGAACAAGGGAAAATCCACCACCCACACGGCTTTGTATTCGTCCTTTCGTATCAGTCCGAATTCGTTGGCAAGCGCCAAGCGCAATGCGCCCAACGCGGTCAGTCCGGCCTCCCATTCGTCGGCCATGAAGAGCACCAGGTCGTCGGGAACCGTTTCGCAGGTAACGGTCAGCAGATCGGACGCTTCCTGCGGGATGAACTTGGCGATCCCGCCCTGAAGGCCTTCTTCGCTCACTTTTACGAAGGCAAGCCCTTTGGCGCCGTACTTTTTCGCCAGATCGGTCAGTTCGTCCAGCTTCTTGCGCGAAAATTCCGCACCGCCCGGCACCTTAAGCGCGCGCACGGCTTCACCGCGTTCCAAAGCGCTGTGAAAGACCGAAAATTCGGTCTTTTTGGCGAAGGTCTCAACGTTTTTGATCTCCATGTCAAAGCGGACATCGGGTTTATCGGATCCGTAGCGTTCCATCGCTTCCTCGAAGCTCAGGATGGGCAGCGGCGTCTGAATCGTGATCCCGCCGGCCTCGCGGAAGATGGTCACGATCATCTCTTCCATGATGCTGCGGATATCTTCTTCATCGATAAAGGACATTTCGCAGTCGATCTGAGTGAACTCCGGCTGGCGTTCCGCACGAAGATCTTCGTCCCGGAAACATTTCACGAGCTGAAAATAGCGGTCATAGCCTGCGATCATCAGCAGCTGTTTATATTGCTGGGGTGACTGCGGCAAAGCATAGAATTTTCCCGGATTGATGCGGCTGGGAACCAGGTAGTCCCGCGCCCCTTCCGGCGTGGACCGCATCAGGACCGGGGTTTCGATCTCCATGAACCCGCGGTCCGAAAGAAAGCGGCGGGCGGATTGCGCGGCCTTGTGACGGATCTCCATATTTCGGCGCAGTTCCGCGGTGCGCAGGTCGAGATAGCGGTATTTCAGCCGCAGGTCCTCGCTCCCCGTTTCGCGTTTATTGATCTCAAAGGGCGTGATCTTCGCCTTGTTCAGCAGTTCGAAATCCTGTGCGACCAGTTCGATATCGCCCGAGGCGATCTTGGGGTTCACCGAGTCCGCCGGCCGTACGGCGACGATACCCGCGACGGCAACCACATCTTCGTTGTTCAAATGTCTGACCGCTTCAAGGATGGCGTCGGGAAGTTCGTTCCCGAACCGGACCTGGACCAGTCCGTAACGGTCCCGGACATCCACAAAATAAATACCGCCCAGATCGCGCCGGGCATTGATCCAGCCGTTGATCCGGACGTGTTCTCCTGCCAGAGCATTCGTCAGGTCGCCGCAGGTATGATCGCGTTTTAATCGCATTGAGACTCTCCACCGTAATTTGGGCATAAATTACATGAAATAGCAGATATTTCAAATGCTTTCTTTAAGAGCTCACACAAAGGCGCAAAGTAACACAAAGTCACTAAGAATATTTTTAACCACTAAGGTTCATAAGCTCACAATAAAGAGCTTTCACAAAGGTGCCAAGAAATCAATCGGTGATTTAACAATTGAGCACTTTTTTACTTTTTGGAGATTTTTTACTGTGGGCTTTGTATTTTTTTGTGGGTATAATCTTTTTTGTGGCTTTGTGTTACTTTGTGCCTTTGTGTGATATATTTTATCCGAAAAGCGAACGTACCAGATACGCGAACCCGATGCCCGCATAATTCCCGATGATCCACCCGGCGATCCCGGCGAGCATGCCGGTCATGATCACCTGCTTGTTCCGGAGCACGGCCGCGACGACCGGTACAAAGGGCGGAGAATAGATCAGCGCCGTCATGGTGACCAGATGCGTGTCCGAATCCACCTTCATCAGCTTCGACAGGATCGTGTGGATCACAAAGGCCAGGATCAGAAGGGTTGCGACGAACAGGATCACGACCGGCGCGGTATCGATAAGTTTTTTGATATTGGCCATGGAACTGACCACCAGCGCGAAGACCAGCAATAGGTAATGCCCCAGCTGAAAGGTCATGCGGATGTTCCTGATCCGGGGAACAAAGGACGCCAGGATGCCCAGTGTGGTGATCAGCAGAATGGCAACGACCGAGGAGATCCCCTCCGGGACCAGAAAACTGGCGCCGCCGCCGATCGCAAAGATCAGCAGGGACAATCCGAAAGCTGCCAGAAGGGGCAGGAAATCCTTCTTTTGGAACCCTTTGAAGTAGGGTTCAAAGCCATCCATCTGGCGAATGTTCTGCTGATGTTCAAGATCCGTGAGCTGTTGATATTTCGGGAGGATACGTTTCAGGATCCTCGGGATCACGGAGAGGATGAGCAGGAAGAGGATCCCGCTGACCAGCACGTCCGAGGCATGGACGGCGATGTAGTTTGAGGAGCTGATCTCAAGACCGTTCCCGATCGCGGCAAGGTTGGGGGTGCCGCCGGTATAGACCCCGATCAGCATGCCCGCCATTTTCCAGCCTTCCATTCCCAGATGGGGCTCAAAGATCATGAACGCGATGAAGGAACCCACCGTAACGGCGATCAGGGCTCCCGTAAATGATTTTGCCGCCAGCCCGGCCTGCTTTCCCCATCCCCGAAGGTCCATGGAGAAAAATATCAGCGGCAGGGCAAGGGGGATCACCAGCATGTTCATCGTATCCTGGATCGAAACGATGCTCTCGGGGAATATTCCGATATTGCCCAGGATCAGCCCGGCGGCGTAACAGATCACGATCGCACCGACGCTGTCCAGGAATTTGTTCTTTGAGCAAGCCCAAAGAATGAACGCCGGACAGGCCAGAAAAAATACGACCCAAAGTATTGTAGTTAGCATGAGATCCTCCTGTGTTTACTGTCTGATTCCCCCGGGACAAAATTAAATATTTATTCCCCGTTCGCCAAGGAAAAATTCATCGGGCTTTTCAGGACCGGCGCTGCGCCGCACCGTTCCGAATTACCCGGCCGGACGCTTTTTGTTTGCGATCAAGCGCATATTCACGTAGATTTTTACCAAAATAAAAGGAATACGGAAATGAAAAAATACTTTGCACTCATACTGATAGGAGTCATTATGATGGGATTGTTCACCCCCAATAAAGCGGCGGCCGCTCCCGGCGCAGAGACCCTCGTTCTTCCCGCACCGGAACGTCAGGGCGGGATGCCCCTGATGGAAGCTCTGGACAAACGGATGAGCAGCCGCAGCTTCACCCAGGAAGAGCTCCCGGAACAGGTGCTTTCCAACCTCTTGTGGGCCGCCTGGGGTTATAATCGCGCGGACCAGAAAAAGCGCACGGCCCCCTCTTCCATGAACAAACAGGAGCTGTCCGTGTATGCCGCGCTGAAGAGCGGTCTTTATCTTTACGATGCCGAAGCTCATGCGCTGCAGCTCGTCTCAGGCGAGGATATCCGGTCGAAAACCGGTTCGCAGCCTTTTGTCAATTCCGCACCGCTCAACCTTATCTTTGTTGCGGACAGTAAAAAACAGAATTCACTGACCTCCAGCTACGCCAATGCCGGCTTCATTTCACAGAACGTCTATCTCTTCTGCGCGTCGGAAGGTCTGGGCACCGTCGTTCGCGGCTGGTTCAATGAAAAATCCCTGCACCAGGCGATGGGACTCGGCAAGGACCGGAAGATCATTCTGTGCCAGACGGTTGGTTATCCCAAGTAGAAACCGGAAGCCAGAAGTTAGAAGTCAGAAGTCAGAAG
>JAFGVT010000019.1 GCA_016937825.1 Fidelibacterota bacterium
CTTCAGCGAGTTCGGCTACCCGACCCACAGCGCCTGGCCGAACATCAGCCTGGAAAAACAGGCCCAGTATATTTCCCGCATGTACCTGAGCTGTCTGACGGACCCGCAGGTAAAAACGGTGATCTGTTACGACCTGAAGAACGACGGGACCAACACCGCGGAAGCGGAACATAATTTCGGGATCCTGGACTTTTATGCAAATCCAAAACCTTCCTATCATGCGCTGAGACAGCTTGCCGCACGTACGGGCGATGCCCGGCCGGATTCCTCGGGGATCTTCAGCGACCGTTACAGCCTTGTCTTCGGGGACTCTCTGAATATCGTCTGGTCCTACAGTGAAACCCAGACCTGCCGGCAGACGCTCCTGTCCTCCTTCGTCCGCAAGGAAAGTTTTCTGGGAGATACGCTGGCTTACTATATCAGAGACGGCGATCCGGTCACCCTGACGCTCACCGAAAGCCCCGCCTACCTGATATCGCAGGCGGACGAGCCGCAGATCTCGGAGCTTGTCTTTGATCATGAAGACATACTGCTCTATCCCGGGGATACCGTGCAGGCCCTTTTCTCGGCAAAAGCGTCCGGCGCGATCCCGCTTATTCTTTCACCTTCCCTGCTGAACTGGAGCTTGCTCGGGGACTGCGGAACGCTCGGGAACGGCCGTTTTATTGCTTCTGCGAGCGGGACGGGGTGGGTCGTAGCCGAATTTCAGGGGATCCGCGACACCCTGGAGCTGACCGTGATGGAAGATCCCGGCATCTACACCGTGGAATCCTTTGACGATACCGCCGGATTCCGTGTCGAATCGAATGTCCTCCTTCCGCCGGCCACCCATATCGCCCCGGAAACCGACGGCTCGCGCAGCACGCTGGCATTTCACTATGAATTTTCCGGGACCGCCGCCTACGCTTACCTGTTCAAAAAGATCCTCCTGAACCCCTCGGCGGATTCCCTCTTTCTTGATCTGAAAAAGGACAGCAATATTCATGAAATTAAGATCTACTGCCGGGATGCGCTTCGCCGCTCCTTCATCCTGACCCTGACGCCGCACCTGTCGGACTGGCAGAATGGCTGGGGAACCCTGGGCGCGCCGATGACGGCCCTGCAATCCGCGGCGGCGCCTGTGAGCGTTGAGAAATTCTACCTGAAGATCAAACCCGGGGCCGGCGTTCCGACCGATCCCTGCACCGGGACCCTGCTCTTCGACGATCTTCGGATGACCCGCGGCGTCAGCGTGGAGATTGTTTCGGAACCGTCCCTTCCCCGTTCCCCGTCCCTGTCGCAGAATTATCCCAACCCCTTCAACGGCCGCTGTACGATCCGCTTTGAACTGCCGGAAGCGTCGCATGTGCGCCTCGACATTTTGGACATTCACGGCACGGTCGTCAGCACCCCGCTGGCGGAAAGGAAAGCCGCGGGAAGCCACCGCCTGGATCTCGTTCCGGACCGGCTTGCTTCCGGGATCTACATTTACCGTTTGACGACGGACCGGACCTCTGTAAGTAAAAAATTCTTATTGATCAAGTAGAACGATGAAAAATGCACCTTTATTGTTAAACCATTGCAGCGAACTGTACCGGCAGTGGGAAAAACTGCGCGGCACCGGAAAGCCGGCCGACGAAATTCGCCGGGCGTATTTCCGTGAACGGCATTACCTGGGGTCGCGGGACCGGCGTTTCATCGATCTCCTTTTCTACGATATGATCCGGAATTTACGCTTGTACGAATGGCAGATCCGCCGTGAGCGTGAGGATATTTCCGGCGCCGTTCCGGCCGCCCTGCTGACGGTGCATGCCTTCCTGCGCCGTTTCCCGGATGAGGCCGAAACAGCCCGCTACGAGATCGCCGACGATTTGGCGCAGTATGCCTCCGTTCACCGTTACCGGGATATTTACCCCGAAGCGCCCGAGATCCGCGAATCGATGCCCGATATGGTCTGGGAAAGGATCCGGACGCATTACAGTCCCTCCGAACTGGAAAAATGCCTGACCGCCCTCAATACGCCGGCGGAGGTGCATCTTCGCGTGAACACGCGGAAAATATCGCCCCCCGAATTCATGCGGTCCTGCAAGGACCTTCCCCTGCGTCCCGGAAATATTTCTCCCGATGCCCTGCGCATGAACCGGCATACGGATCTGACGCAGCATCCCTTCTTTAAACGGGGCCTGTTCGAGCTTCAGGACGAAAGCAGTCAGCTCGTAGCCTTTGCCTGCCGTCCGAAGGACGGAGACACCGTGATCGACCTGTGCGCGGGGGCCGGGGGGAAAACCCTGCATCTGGCCGCGCTGCAGGGAGAAAACGGGGCGCTCATTGCCACGGACATCCATGCCGACCGTCTGGAGAGGCTTGACCGGCGGGCAAAACGGGCGGGCGTACGGGAACGGATCCGGATCCTGCCCCTGGAGACCGTCCGGCGGCAATACAGGGACCGGGCGGATATTCTGCTCATCGACGCTCCCTGCACGGGTTCCGGGGTCTTCAGACGAAACCCCGACAGCAAATGGACCCTGAGCGGAGAGATCCTGGCCTTCTGCCTGAACGAACAGGCGAACCTTCTCCGCGAAAACGCCGCATTGGTAAAACCCGGGGGAAAGCTGGTCTATGCGACCTGTTCCATTATCCCGGATGAAAACGAGAAACAGATCGAAGCGTTTCTTGCCGATCATTCCGGATTTTCATTGATGTCCGTAAGCGACGAGCTCAAGTCTTCGGGGATCCCCCTTCCCGGAAGCGGCTCCGGGATGCTGTCCGTTCTGCCGCATCATTACGACAGCGACGGCTTTTTCATTGCCGTGCTGACCCGCGGCAAATAATTCGCAGAGACAAAAAAGCCCCGGAAACCGGGGCTTTTTTTATATCTGATCTCGTAAAATTATTTCACAAGCAACATCTTTTGGGTCGAGGTCTGACCGTTGATCAGGGCACGCAGGAAATAAACGCCGCTGCTCAGATCGTTACAGTCCACATGGAATTCATAGTTTCCCGCCGCATAGACACCGCCGGCAATATTCCGGACGGCCTGGCCGGCCATGTTGTACAGTCTGATGCTGACATTCTGCGGTTCATAAAGCTCGAAGGGAACGACGAAGCTGGGGTTGAAGGGGTTGGGATAGGTCTCGCCCAGGGTGTACACGAGATCGTCGCCGACCTGAACGGTACCCAGAAGGATCGTGTTATCGTAAACATCAACGCCTTCGATCTTATACAGATAGCTTGTTCCCGGAACAACCCCGGCATCGGAATACTGATATCTGGCTGAGGCTGCATTCAGGGCGATAAGCGAAGGATCGGTCACATAGGATGCTGCCAGAGTGAAGTTGACGCCGTCTTCCGAGCGGAGAACGTTATAACCCGCCATATCGACCTCGAGGAGTGTCGACCATTTGATCAGGATACTGCTTTTTTTCCAGCTTGCGGTCAGGCTTTTCAGCTGAACGGAGCCTTCGGGGCCGGGCACAGTGGTGTCAGCAGCAATTTCCACATATTCATAGGCCTCTGAAATATCAAGTCCGCCGGAGAAGGTTTCATTGTAGTAGTTGTAGTACAGGTTGTCCTTTCCGGGAATATAGGTCGGGAACAGCACGTTGCCGGTGCCGGGAGCGGATGCCGTCAAACGGATATGCAGCAGGTCCGAAGGGGCCAGAGAATCTGCCGACACCTGTTCATAAAATAATTCCATATTGGGAAGCCCTGCGAATATGGCCTCAAAGGTAATGGCAAAGCAATCGGCAAAGGTGTCATTCGTGTAAATATCATACAGGTTTACCTGGATCTCGGGGTGGCGGATGCCTAAAATGCCGGTAAGTTCCGCCGTGACATTTCCGTTCATCACAACGGTTTTTCCGAAGATCGCTTCGGGATACTCGACATAGGCCATCCCCGAACCGACGATCTCGCTTCCTTCCGACAGCCACATCTGCACGTCAAAATCATAGTAGGTTACGCCGTCGGCCTTGACCGTTTGCCCGTTTGAATAAATGAGATGCAATGTTCCCGTAGCAGAGAATGCCAGGGTAAACGACAGGATCAGCAATGCGGCAATCATTAACATTTTTCTCATTTTTATCCCTTTCCAATTAATAATTTATTATTTATTTAGGCATTCTTCATAATGCACGAGATGAAAGTATAATATATATTGCTGAAAAGCAACAATTTATCATGTTCAATTAAAAAAATATTTCCATAATAGTTAAGACGGCGCTTCAATGAAGCGCCGTCCTTCTCTTCTCTTTCTCACGTCTGTTTATCTTATTTGACTAACAGCATCTTTTGGGTTGAACTCTCTCCGTTCACGCGGGTCTTCAGCAGGTAAATTCCGCTGCCGAGATGATCGCAGTTCACCTGGATGTTATAGCTCCCGGCCTGATAGCGCCCGCCGGCGATATCATTGACGACTTTTCCGCTCATGTCATAGAGCTTGATGTCGATGGTCTGAGCCGAAATGAGCTCAAAGGGCACGACGAAGCTGGGGTTGAAGGGGTTCGGATAGCTGGCGTCCTGGCTGAAGCTCTCCGTTACGATAACTTTCTTTTTCCCGCCGCCGGGCTTGGATGCGATCTGGACCGTTTCTTCGTGCAGAACGATGGCATTCCCGTAGACGTCGACGCTCAGAAGCTGATAGGCGTACGTGTTTCCCGAAAGCAGACCGCTGTCCACATAGTCATACGAGACCGCTTCGCTTGAAGTGCCCGCCGCCTGGAGCGACAGGTCGCTTTCGTATCCCGCGATCTCGACAGGCAGGCCGCCGTTCACCGAGCACTTGATGATAAATCCGGCCATATCGGTTTCGGCGAGGGTTTCCCATGTAAGGGTAACCGTTGTTTTCTTAAGGCTTGCCTGGAAGGAAGCAAGTTCAATATAACCTTCTTCGTTCACCACGGGGTCTTCGGCCGGGGGTTCGGGTTCGTTCGCGATCACCTCAACCGGTTCAAAAGCCTCGGAGATCAGCAGTCCGCCGCTGAACAGTTCGCTTTCATAATCATAGTAAAGCATATCGATACCGGGAATATAGGCCGGAAAACTCAGAGTCCCCTGGCCGGCCACAGCGGCTTCCATTGTTACATGAAGAAGATCGGAAGGATTTTCCGGATCCGTGGATACCGCGGTATAGTAGGATTTGAAGGAAGGAAGGTTCCCGTTGAATGCCGAGGTAAAGGTAACCGCAAAGACATCGCCCCGGGTGTCCGTTACGTTGACAAGGGAATACAGGTCAATGCCCATGAGCGGGTCGACGCCGGCGAGTATGCCGGTTTTTTCGACGCTAACTTTTCCGTTCAGGACGGTGCTGCTGCCGAAAACCTCGGTCGGATAGGCCACATAGGCCATGCCGTCGCCGATGACGTCGCTTCCGCCGGACATCCAGACCTGAACATCGAAATCATAGACCGTCTTTTCTTCGGTATAGGTCGTGACTCCGTTGGAATACACTAAATTCAGAGTACCGCTTTCGGCAAAGGCAAAGGCCGAAATAACGATCAACGCGAGAACAAGCCAAACTCTCTTCGTTCCGCTCTTCACGCGTGCTGCCGATGTGTGCTTCTCTCTCAACATATCTCTCTCCTTTAATTTTCTTCTCTCTCTCATTTCTCTCTTCTCTCTCATCTCTCTCATCGCAAGGAGCAAGGCTCTCCAACTTCTCTTCTCTCTCTCATTGAGGAGCGGGTCTCTCTCGTTGCCGGGATTAAAATAAAAATTAAAAAGTTACAAAACAATACCCCCAATGCGTAATTGAGCGAATGTTAAAATATCAGGGGACGGGAAGGGTGTTTTGCGGGCGAAAAGCGAATTTCTTAAGCTATTATTGATTCTTCTTTGATGCGATGTTGAATTTGATTTTCAAGTCTGAACAAATCTTCATTATTGGGCGTGAAACTGTATTTTCGGTAAAGTTTATCGTGAAAAGTTACATTACACGAAAAAAAAACGCCTGAACTTTATTCATAGTTCATTCTGGCGGTAAAGTGCCGCAGTACGGGAGACTCATATTCGAACACCAGTCCCTTCAGCGCATGCCGCCGTTCATACACGGAACACACCGCGCGGGCGACAATGTCAAGGTGCGCGTAGGTATAGGTGCGCCGCGGAATGGAGAGGCGCATCCATTCGAAGGGACTTTGCAGATTTTCGCGGGTTTCGGGATCCCGCCCGAGCAGAAGGGAGCCCACCTCCACCGTACGGACGCCGGCTTCAAGGTATACCTCGTTGCATACGGCTTGTCCGGGGAAACGGTCGAAGGGAATATGCGGACAGATCTCTTTGCAGTCTACGAACACCGCATGACCGCCCGCAGGATATTGGACGGGGATCCCCGCATCGCGCAGCGAGGTGCACAGATACCTTACCTGATCAAGCCGGTGGACCAGAAAGGGTTCTTCCAGCCCTTCTTCCAGTCCGACAGCAAGCGCTTCCATATCCCGTCCCGCAAGTCCTCCGTAAGTCGGAAAGCCCTCATAGGGCACGGTTCGGACCTGGGCGGCGCGGAATAATGCTTCATCCTCCCGGATCGCGATGAAACCGCCGATGTTCACGAGTCCGTCCTTTTTTGCGCTCATCAGAAAAATATCCGCATGGTCGAACATTTCGCGGGCGATCTCGGGGATCGCCATGCTGTGACAGGCGGCTTCCCGCTGCTTGATAAAACAGGCGTTTTCGGCATAACGCGCGCCGTCGATCAAGAGGGGGATACGGTATTTTTTTGCCAGGGCGCTGACGCTTCGCAGATTTTCCAGGCTCACCGGCTGTCCGCCGGCGGAATTATTCGTCATGGTCATGATAATTCCGGCAATATTTTCCGGTTTTTTGCTTAGAATGTTCTCCTCGCAGGCGGCCGTATCCATGTTCCCCTTAAAGGGATGGTAGGTATGGATATCCCTGCATTCGGGAATAACGCAGTCGATGGCGTGGGCGCCTGCCAGCTCGACATGTGCGCGGGTCGTGTCGAAATGCATGTTGCTGATAAAGTACATGCCGGGGCGTTTCGCCAGAAGCGGAAGAACCACGTGTTCGGCTCCCCGTCCCTGATGCACGGGAATAAAATAGTGATAGCCCGTGATCTTGTGCACGACATCCCGGAGGCGGTAAAAGCTCCGGCTGCCGGCATACGCTTCATCGCCCTGCATCAGCGCTCCCCATTGGGCGTCGCTCATCGCACCGGTCCCGCTGTCGGTCAGCAGGTCAATATAAACCGCTTCGCTGGGAAGCAGGAACAAATTATTATAGGCCTTGCGGAGATATTCCTCGCGCTCCTTCCGCGTGGTCTGCTTTATGGCTTCAACCATTTTGATCCGGTACGGCGGGGCGGAAAACGTTTCCATGAGGAACCTCCATGAAACAGATACGGGGATCTTTTACGATCCCCTGATCCGGTGTGATCGGTCTGTGAACAAACGAACATTGACGGTTAAACTGCGCGCTCAGGGTGTTTTTTGCGACTCTTCCTTTTTTCTGCGCCGTTCCCGAATGCCGTCCCAGAAAAAGGCATAGAACAGAAGCAGGGCCATGCCGCCGATGACCAGAATTTTTTTCCAGGTCTTGTCCCACAGCAGGAACTGGACCGATGTCGGCTTGCCTTTGATGTACTTGTAAGGCACGAGACCCCAGAAACGGCTGTCCGCGCTGTTGTCGCGGTTATCGCCCATCATGAAATAATAATCCTGTCTGACCTTATAGCTGCGGCTGCGGACCCCGTCAATGTACCAGTTGCCGAACTGATAGCTGACCTTCTTCCCCTCTAATTTGAGAATATTGTAGGCATATTCGGGATCTGCGGTATCCAGGTTGAGGACATCCCCTTTTTTCGGGATGTAGAGGGAGGGGTACTGGTCCTTGTTTCCGTGGCCCGACGGCCAGATGTAGGGGTTCACGTATCCGGCGTCCTGGATGTTCTCGTAACTGATGTTCGCTTTGGGCGGATCTTCAAAAAGCACGCCGTTGACATATACCCGTTTATCTTTTATTTGAAGGGTCGAACCGGGCGTGCCGATGCAGCGTTTGACGTAATCGTACATCCTGTTCTGGGGATACTCAAAAATGACGACGTCTCCGGTTTCGGGCTTTTTGATCGCCGGCAGCTTCACATGCGGGATTGTGAATCCGATGGGCGTGAAGGGGATCGCGATCTTGTGCGGCGTCTGAGCGCCGTAGTACAGCTGATTTCCGATCACAAAGGTCCCGGTCATCATGGTATTTTCCATCGATCCGGTCGGGACGATATAATTGCAGAATATCATGCTGCGGATCACCCACACCGCCAGAATGATGACGGTCCAGGATTTTATCTCGTAGATGACCTTCTCTTTCTTTGAAGAAAAGGTCCGTTTGGCCTTCTTTGATCTCTTTTTATCCTTCCGATCGGGAACTGCTTGTTCTGACATGGATCTTCCTTATTATAGAATCGCTTCGTAATGTTCGATATCCGGTGCATACCAGTTGCTGCCGCTTACCGTCACAGCATCAAATCTAACATCATATTCGCTCATATTCAAATCATAAAAATAACGTTCGGCGGCGCTCAGCATTTTTCCGACCTTGTCATCGTCGATACGTTCAACCGGATCATAGCCTTTTTTACCGAACTTTGTCTTAACTTCGACCATGATAAACTGTTCCCCGCTTTTCATGATCAGGTCGATCTCGCCGTTCACGCCGCCGTGGTAATTCCGCGTAATAAAGTGATACCCTTTAAGGACCAGGAAATAAGCCGCCCAGTTCTCCCCCCACTTACCGATCATGCCCGCAGAGGGGTTCTGCGGCGGGCTCATCTGTTTGACGGGTGAAAATCCGGTCCGGTGGATCGGACAGGGAAAATGATCGCGGATCGCTTTCAGATGTTCGGGGGTCCCGTACCCTTTATGCTTTTCGAATCCGTAGTCGGGATAGATGTCCGCCCAGCGCATCATCATCCTGTCCCGGCTGACTTTGGCAAGGATCGAGGCCGCGGC
The DNA here is from genome assembly GCA_016937825.1 of Fidelibacterota bacterium. GTDB lineage: Bacteria > Fidelibacterota > Fidelibacteria > Fidelibacterales > Fidelibacteraceae > M50B103. Next base: position 8,940 of record JAFGVT010000019.1, read on the forward strand.
GATCGAAAAGGAGATGCTGTCGCCGCCGACGACCGTATCGCAGCGGCCCGCCAGGGCCGGAGGAACCTGATTCCCGTCAACAAGGATATGCGCGTCGGGACGGGCGAGCTTGTCTGCGGCCCGCTCCATTGCGGTCAGCGCGGCTTTCAGTATATTCGTTTTATTGATCGCCTGTACGCCCAGGGAATGCACCGCCCATGCTTCGGCATGCCCGGTGATCCATTCGTACGCAATTTCCCGTTGCTTTTCGCTGAGTTTTTTTGAGTCCCGGACCAGGTCATGGTGCAGTCCGGGCCGGAAGATCGCCGCCGCGGCGGTGACGGGACCTGCGAGCGGACCCCGTCCGGCTTCATCCACGCCCGCAATGACGCCGTACCTGCTGCGATAGTTTTCATCGATCGAATGCAGGGACAGATGTCCGGCTTCACCCGCTGTCATTTCTTTAGAACGGATTCTTTGGTTTTAATCGTTGACGTCGTCGTCGTTTTTTTCGTTTCGTCTTCCTTGCTTTCCTCTTCGGATTTCTTTTCTTCGGTCTTTTTAAGGACCGGGGCCGGGCTCTTTTTCTTGGTGTCCGGCTCTTTAATTTCCTGAACGGGTTCTTTTTCTTCGATCTTCTTGATCACCGGATCCTTTTTCAGGCCGTTCTCTTTGATCTCCACGGCAGGTTCCTCTTTTTTGGGAGGATCGTCGTCCTTTTTCTTATACTGATACTGGTCGGACGTGCTGGGCTTGGCATTGCCGGGATCTTTCTTTCCGACATTCTCGATCTTGTCCTTGGGCTTTACGGGCGTTTCTTCCTCGGGCTCACTGGGTTCAATGATAATAACGGGGCCGGGTTTCGGGGGGTGCGGAGGACGCGGAGAACGCGGTTCGGGATGCGGACCGGGATAGGGACCGTAGTGCGGCTGGGGGATAAAATCGGGCGTTCGGTCGATGTCGATGGTAGCGGCGTAAATGACCCTTCCGCTGCCGACCTCAAAACATCTCACGGACACCATGTCGTCCCAGTCCCCGCGGTAGATCCTTCCGTGAAGGATATAGTCCGCCTGCACCAGCCGGTGCAATTCGTA
>JAFGVT010000101.1 GCA_016937825.1 Fidelibacterota bacterium
AGAATTTTTACGAATGATCTCGAAGAAAGTTTAGGGGTTTTCAGCGATCAGCCAACAGTAATCAGCTATCAGCCATCAGCTATCAGCTATCAGCCATCAGCCATCAGCTATCAGCTATCAGCCATCAGCTATCAGCTATCAGCCATCAGCTATCAGCTATCAGCTAAAAGCTATAGGCTATAAGCTATCCTCCGCCTAGGCCATTTCCCGGTCAAAGTTGAACCGTGATACGGTCTTTTCACCGGGTTTTGCGTAGGTCAGGTCGGTGCAGGTGGATACGGGGGGGAAGTCTTCCGTGGGAATGGAAAAGACGGCTTCGGGGTAAAGTTCCGTCAGGGGATCGCCGGGAACGACGGTAAATCCGGCGCCGCGGGCATCCGTGATGGCGCCCGAAACGGGAAGTTTTGCACGTGTCTGCAGAATGGGCAGACGTCCGTAGCGGTAGATCTCAGCCGCGCCGCCGTAGCGAGCGGCAAGGGTCTTCAGTGCCGTTTCTTCCAGTTCGACCCACAATTGCACTTGTTTTGCGCCTTCCTGCAGCAGCATGTCGCAAGCCGGGGAATTGGTCACCGGCAGAGGGAAGGAGGTGTGCAGGGTCAGTCCGGGATAAGCTTTCAATAATTCAAACTGGTATAATGCGGTGACCCGGAAGGCCGTGACGCCGCCCTGAACAAGCCGGGCGATCCGCGCTTTCAGGGCGGACAGTGCGTCTTCGGGACAAAAAGCCGGCAGAATAACGGCTTCTCCGTTTTTCGGATCTTCCGTTACGGCCAGCGCATCGTAACTGAACCCCCGGGGAAGATGCGCGGCATTCCGGACGGCAAGGGTATGAACGGCCGGCGTGTTCGAAACAGAGACCGCTTCGGCAATGAATACCGGATCCGCCACCGGGACATAGTGTTCGTTCAGCCAGTGGTCAAATGCCTGCCGCAGCTTGCGGATATCGCGTTGGGAAATGAAAAAATCGCCCTGTACCTCCGCGCTGACCGTCTTGACCCCGATCCGTTCGTTGCCGGCTTTCATAAATTCGGAGATAAAAGCATCGGCATCGACCGCGCGGTTCTCGGCCGGGGGGAACTCCGCCGCGATCCGGCATGCCGGCAGGTGCGGATGCTGCGCCACAAGGACATCCACCGAATCCGCCGCGACATCAATCTGCAAACGCAACAGGAACTCCGGAGCGGGAAGCTGTTCGATCAGGCGTCCGTATTCCTTCGCGGATGCGCCGATCTTGTAGACCATGCCGTCGTTCGCTACGGCTTTATCGCAGTGGATAAAACCGCTTTCCCGCGCGCCGATCCGGGTGGCGGGTTTGCCGTTTTTCGTAATTTTTGTGATCGTGACGGCGGGCCCCTCTTCCCCGCTCTTGGGCTGAACGCGTATCTTATCGCCCAGTTTGAGCGGCTGGAGCGCCTGCAGGGTAAAACCGTTCGAGCTCAGGCCGGTGACGCGTCCCGCGTGTTTGCCGGAAACGCCGAGCCTGTCAGATTCAATGATATCGCCGTAGTTTGCCTTTTCGTAAAATCCGGATGACCATTTGCGTCCCAGGGCGCCGGACAAGATGGCCCGGGCTTCGGGCAGAACGGAGGGTATATCCTTTTCTTCCGTATCCAGCATCATGCGGTAGGCCTGCACCACGGCGGCGACATAGTCCGATTTCCGCAGACGTCCCTCGATCTTGAGGGAATGCACGCCGGCGCGTTTCAGGGCGGGAATATCTTCCAGCATGTACAGATCGTTCATCGAAAAGAAAAAACCGTTGCCGTCCGGCGAAAAATACCGGCGCCGGCAGGGCTGTTTGCATTTTCCGCGGTTCCCGCTGTGCCCGCCCATCCAGGAGGAAAAAAGACAGACGCCGGAAAGGCTGCAGCATAAGGCCCCGTGAATAAAGACCTCCGTTTCAAGTTCGGCATGCTTTTGGATCTCCATGAGCTCTTCCATGCTGATCTGCCGTTCCAGGATGACGCGTTCGATCCCCCAGGATTTCGCCCAAGCCATGCCGGCGCTGTTGTGGATGCCCATCTGGGTGGAGGCGTGGATGGGGATATGGGGGAAATAACGTTTTAATAAGGCGATCACGCCGATATCCTGTACGATAACGGCGTCGGGCAGCAGGCGCGTAATGCGGGACAGCATGTCCAGCGCTTCCTGCACTTCGTCCTCTTTGATCAGGGTATTAAAGGTAAGGTAAACTTTTTTTCCGTGCTTTGCGGCATAGGCCATGAGTTTGCCGTATTCCTCAAAGCTGAAATTTTCCGTGCGCTCGCGGGCGTTGAATTTCCCCAATCCCGCATAAACGGCATCGGCGCCGTTCTCAAAGGCAGTGATGGCGGCATTAAGATCTCCCGCCGGAGCGAGGAGTTCGGGTGTTGTTTTCATGGTGAAATGTAATATCAATATGAAAGGATAAAAAGAATTTAATCAATGCTGCAGTGAACAGGCCTGCCAGTTCACTGCAATGATTTATGGGTTCAATCCCTTATTCTCAAGCGCTTCTTCTAATTGTTTCAGCGCTTTCTTCAGCGTCCTCCGGCACGTGCCGATATTCATGCGCATAAAGCCTTCTCCGCCCTCGCCGAAGGTGGCGCCGTCATTTAGTCCGAGTCCGGCTTCCCGGATGAAAAACGCCGTCAGTTCTTCCTGCGTCAATCCAAGCTTGCGGCAGTCCAGCCAGAGAAGAAAGGTGCTTTCGGGTTTCCGGACCGTGATCATCGGGATACGTTCCGAGATATAGGATACCACCAGATCGATGTTTCCTTCCAGGAATTTCAGCGTGCGTTTCAGCCAGGGTTTCCCGTGCTGATAGGCGGCGATCAGGGCGGCATCGCCGAGGATATTGCCGTTGCAGATGTGGAGGGACTGAGTAATATAGCGGAATTTATCGCGGAGCGTCTGATTTTCAATGATGATCTCCGACGTCGCAAAGCCGGCGATATTGAAGGTTTTGCTGGGCGCCATGCAGGTCACGGTGATGGCGGAAAGCTCGGGACTGATCGCGGCGACGGGGATATGCCGGGCCGGCGCGAACACGATGTCGGCGTGGATCTCGTCGGAGACAATGGTTATGCCATGCTTCAGGCAGATATCGCCGAGCGCGCTCAGTTCTTTCCGTGAAAAAACACGGCCGACGGGGTTGTGGGGACTGCAGAGGATCAGCATTTTTGTTTTGGGCGTGATCTTCCGCTTCAGGTCATCGAGGTCAAAGGTATACCGTCCGTTCTCGAACTTCAGCGGATTGGTCACCAGCTCGCGCCCATGGTCCGTTACGGCCTTGAAGAAGGGCGGATAGACCGGCGGCTGAATGATGATCTCTTCACCCGGCGCGGTCAGGCTCATGACGGCGATATTGATGGCCGGCACGATGCCCGGCGTACAGGTGATCCAGTCTTTATCGATCTCCCAGCTGAAGCGTTCATGCATCCAGGAGATGATCGATTTAAAGAAACATTCGTTGTGGATCGAATAACCGTAAATGGGATGGTGCACCCGTTTGCGCAGAGCGCGCCGGACCACGGCAGGGGCCGGGATATCCATATCGGCGACCCAGAGCGGGATAATATCCGTGGTCCCGAAAACCGTGCCGACGGCATCATATTTCAGGCAATCCGTGTGATAGCGATTGATCTTTCTCCGGAAAATCATACAACCCCTTAGCTGTTCATATTAAAATGTGAATATAATAAATCCGCGCCGGTTTTTAAATGGTTTTTATTCTTTGTTTTCGCTTTTTTTTAAAAAGCCATTGTTATAAATTGGGCACATGGCGGATATCTCGATCAAACAGTTAAACGCAAAACATATCACCGTGATCGGCGATGTGATGCTGGATGTTTTCAGCCGGGGCTCCATTTCCCGCATGTCCCCGGAAGCTCCGGTGCCCGTGCTCGATATCAACCGGATCGAAGATCGTCCCGGGGGCGCCCTGAACGTCTGCAACAACCTAGTCTCCCTGGGACTCAGTACCGAGATCATCGGGGTCGTGGGAGATGATTTTGAGGCCTTCCGTCTTGAATATCTGTGCGAAAAACACAAGATCAAGCGCTCCGGGCTGTTACGCGACAGCCGGCGCGTGACCACGTCCAAGACCCGTTTCTTCGATAAGGCGAAACCCTTCATGCGCGCGGACCATGAGTCGCGGGAAGGCATCCCGGACTGGCTGGAGGAAAAACTGCTTAAGGAAGTGCGCCGTTCGCTCAGGAACAGCGACGCCTGCATCATCCAGGATTACAACAAAGGCGTGCTGACGCCCCGCATGATCAGCGGCATCCTTGATATGGCGGACACCTATCGCGTTCCCGTTTTCGTCGATCCCAAAAAGGATTATATCGAACTCTACGCCGGCGCCTTTCTCATCAAACCCAACCGCCACGAAGCGGAACAGATCATCGGATACACCATCAAAACGCCCGCTGAGGCCAGGAAGGCATCCGCGGATCTTTTCGAGACCCTTCAGTGCGCTCATGTGGTCCTGACCCTTGGCGGCGATGGACTTATTTTACGCGACCGCGACACCTACCTTCATGTTCCGGCACATAAACTGGATGTTGCCGATATTACCGGAGCCGGAGATACGGTCATCGCCGTGCTGGCGGCGCTTTACAGCACGGGACTGCCCTTGGCCGACTGCGCGGAATACGCGAACCGGGCCGCCGCTAAGACCTGTGCGCTTCCCGGCGTGGTACCGGTACGTCCGGAAATGCTGCTCTAGTCCCCGAACCCCTTTCCGGCTGAAGAAAAAAACTATTGCAGTTTGAAGTGGCTTATCGTTATATTAACGGGCTTTTATACGGTGGATGTAGCTCAGTTGGCAGAGCGCTTGGTTGTGGCCCAAGTGGTCGTGGGTTCAAGTCCCATCATTCACCCTCACGGGGCCTTGCGCCCCGGTTTCGCTTGACACGGATTTATTGATCGGGGCGTAGCGCAGCCCGGTTAGCGCGCCTGCTTTGGGAGCAGGAAGCCGGAAGTTCAAATCTTCTCGCCCCGACGATTAAGGGTAAGATGAATTTCCTCACAGGAAGCCGGAAGTTCCCCCAAGGGGGTCCCTGTGGGAAAAT
>JAFGVT010000003.1 GCA_016937825.1 Fidelibacterota bacterium
AAAAAGAGTCCCGAATGCCGTCGAATCGCTTGTCCTGTTCCATTTTTCCGATCCGCACCCGCAGGAATATCCCAAGGCGCAAGGCCCAGACGGTCAGCATCGCGGCGATCAGCGTGCTCTGCGCGGATACGGGATTCACGATCCATGCGGTCCATGTCAGGACAATGAACGTCAGCGCGTAACTGATATCGGTAAATTTGTCAGTCTTTATGATAAAAGCGGGCAGGAACATCAGGATGTTTATCCCAAGAGCAATGAACAAATAGATCATCATTCTGTTTCTCCCCGGGTTGCCGCTTGCCCCCGCCGCGGCAATCTTTTTGAATTTATATCCGTAAAATAATCTTTTCTTTTTAAGGTTGCGCGGGTTGCGAGCAACGCCGGTATAGCCAGATCGACAGCGTGGCTGTCCATGCCTGGAGTGTCCCGATGTTCAGTCTTTCGAAAAGTCCGAACATTCCGCTGCCGGTTGCGAACATCATGGCGGTGATCCCGCCCAGGACAAGGATGGCAACTCCGCAGATCAGTGAATAAACGCCCATGCGGCGTTCCCCGGCAAGCTTCAGCAAGCCAAGACCGGTCAGGATCGGCGCTGCAATGGTCAGGGGAACGATCAGCGCCGTGACAAGCAGGTGCATCATGCCGGCGATCGTCATTTCCGCACCCGGAAGGTCTTCCGGAAAAAGTCCGTAGGACAGGGACACCAAATGCATGCACAGAAGCACGATGGCGCCGGCAAGAACGAGGCTGTTTGTGGTGTTTTTCACCTGTTTGATCAGCATAAAACAAAAAACAACGGCAAAAAGTCCATAAATATTCGTGAATATCGTCAGAAGTCCGCGATCCGGCGCGCCGGTGGCGGTCAGGTCGCTGATGGGTTGCATCAGATGGCTGTAGCCCTCCCACAGCGCACCGCCGAGGATCACGTGGGTCAGATAGAATAGCACGGCGGCTACGCCGCTGAGCGACAGAATGCGCTGAATGGTGGTCGGCATTTTCCTTCCCTTCCGTTCCGTTTTCGCTTGAACCGAGTTTTATGGCAAATAGGTCTCAATATGGTTAAGCACGTCTTCCAGCAACACGGGGTCTTTCCCGCCGGCCGTTGCCATGTGCGGCTTCCCGCCGCCGCCGCCGCCGATGGCTTTTCCCAGGGACTTCACGATATTGCCGGCCTTAACGCCTTCTTTAACAAGATCATCGCTGACAACGCAGAGCACCTGGGGCATTCCCCCGATCACGCTTCCGAAAATTGCAACCCCGGTCTTCATTTTTTCGCGGACCCGGTCGCCGAGGTTTTTAAGCTGATCGATATTTTCGACCTCGACCCTGTTTACATAAAGAGGTGCGTTCCGGTAGCTGCCCGAACCCTCAAAAAAACCGCTGATATCGCTTGAAAGTAACTTGGCTTTGAGCTCGGCGTTTTCCTTTTCCAGAACTTTCATGTCCGCCCCAAGTGCAGAAACGCGTTCTTTGAGTCTGGCTTCCGGTGTCCTGAGCATATCGCGAATGTCGGCTAACAGCGTTTGCTGGGCCTGCATCATATCCAGTCCCGCCGTTCCGGTTACCGCCTCGATCCGGCGGATCCCCGATGCAACGCTGCTTTCGCCGACGATGAAGAAGGGGCCGATATCGCCGGTGCGCCCGACGTGCGTGCCGCCGCAAAGCTCCATCGACACGTCGCCCATTTTCACAACGCGGACGATATCGCCGTATTTTTCGCCAAAGAGTGCTTGGGCGCCGCCGCTGACGGCTTCGATATAATGCTTCTCTTCCGTTTCAACCGGCAGGTTCTTCAGGATTTCCAGGTTTACGAGCTGCTGTATCTCGCGCTGCTGCTGCGGGGAAACCTTTTCATAATGGGTGAAATCAAAGCGCAGGCGATCGGGTCCCACATAGCTGCCGGACTGGTGCACATGGTCTCCGAGCATTTTTCGTAACGCCGCGTGTAGAAGGTGGGTCGCCGAATGATTGCGGGCCGTATCGCGGCGGGTGCTTTCATTGACCTCAAGGATCAGCGGCCCGGAATCCGCAGGGTGGGTGTCAAAGATCCTGCCCTCAATAATGTGAACGATATCGTTCCCGATCTTCTGGGCATCAAGGACCCGGCCGTAATCCATTTTCCCCGTTCCCGGATCGGTAAAAACAATGTGCCCCTTGTCTCCGGTCTGTCCTCCGGATTCGGCATAAAAGGGCGTCTTGTCAACGACAAGATAGGTGTAGTTCTCATCGGCCGCATATTTGACCGGTTGCGCGGAAATGCTGTAGGTATCGTAACCGGCGAACACGGACGGAACGCCGGGGCGCAGGATGATCCATTGCAGTTCCTCTGCGGATCTCATTTTGAATTTCCCGGCTGCGCGGGCGCGCTGACGCTGCTGTTCCATCAGGTCGTCGATCTCTTTTTCCCTGATGGCAAGTCCTTTTTCCTCCGCCAGCAGGCGCGTCAGGTCAACCGGGAACCCGAAGGTGTCATAAAGACGGAATACGTCTTCGCTGTTCAGAACGCTTTCTCCCGTCTTCTTCGCTTTTTTCGCAAGCTGTTCAAAAAGCTCCAGACCCTTATCCAGCGTGTTGCCGAAGGACTCTTCCTCGGCGCGGAGGATCCTCTGAACATGCTCGCGCTGTACGACGATCTCAGGGTAAACGTCTCCCAGAATATGCGCGACGGTCGGGACCAGCCGGTAGAGAAAGGGTTCTTTCAGGTTCAGCTTCCTTCCGAAGCGAGCCGCCCGCCGCAGGATGCGGCGCAGGACGTATGATCGTCCTTCGTTGCCCGGGATCGCGCCGTCGGAAATGGCGATCGTCAGCATGCGGATGTGGTCCGCGATCACGCGGTGCGCCATGCCTTCTTCGCCTTTGTCATAGGCAATGTCGGACAATGCCTCGATCTGGTCGATAAGCGGGCGGAAAAGATCGGTGTCGTAATTGCTGTCCATTCCGTTCAGCGCGGCGACAATACGCTCGAATCCGGCACCGGTATCAATATGCTTGTTCTTCAGGGGGTGAAGTTCCCCTTTTTCGTCCCGGTTGTACTGAATAAAAACAAGGTTCCACAATTCCTGGTAATCCGGATCGTCGGCGTTGACCTTCGCGGCGTCTCTGTCCTCCAGCTTATCCCCCCGGTAATAGTGGATCTCGGAGCACGGCCCGCAGGGTCCGATGTCGCCCATGGACCAAAAGTTGTCCTTTTCCCCGAAGATCAGGATTTGTTCCGGCTCGATGTCCGGAATGCTTTTCCATATTTTCAGGGCTTCGCTGTCATCGGTATACACCGTGGCATACAGACGGCGGGGATCGATCTTCCAGACCTCGGTGAAAAGTTTCCAGGCCCAAAGAATGGCTTCTTTTTTGTAATAATCCCCGAAGCTCCAGCTCCCGAGCATTTCAAAAAAGGTGTGGTGATAGTGGTCCCGTCCCACCGCCTCGAGATCGTTATGCTTTCCGCTGACCCGGATGCATTTCTGGGAATTCACCACACGCCGGAACGGGGGTTCCAGCTCGCCAAGAAAATAGGGTTTGAAGGGGTTCATCCCCGCGTTGGTGAACAGCAGGGTGGGGTCGTTCAGGGGGATAACGGACGCGCTCGGCACGACCGTATGCCCCAGGGTCTTTTCAAAATATTCGATGAATTGTTTTCGTATTGTTGATGAGTCCATGTTTTTCCTTTTTGGCGATCATGTGAACATAACAAGCGAATTTATAGAATCGTGCCGCAATTGCAAAGAGCTTTTGAGGGGAAGTCCGCAAGAAGCAAGGGGGTTATTTTTACTCTGAAGAGAGCAAGACCCGCGATTTGACAGTGTGTGAATTCGGAAAAACGGGGTATTATTTCACCGCGAACTTCACGGTTTTTCGCAACCCGTCGATATTGGTAATGAAGGCAAGATAAACGCCGCGCGGCAGATAGTCCCCGTTATCCAGCTTACCGTCCCACACCAGTTGTTTGCCCTTGTTCTCGGCGGCGTTGGCGGAAAACTGTTTCACGACCCGTCCGTCAAGCATGGCAATCCGGACATGAGATTGATCTGCAATGCCGTCAATGGCGAGGTAGGGATCGTCGCCCGGACTGAAGGGTTGCGGGAAAATGATCACGTTATCCATGGTCTCGCGTTCTTCTGTCCAGGCGATCTCATATCGGTTCAGCCCGGACGCAGTCAAAAGGAAGGCATAGCCGTTTTTTGTGTCGAACACCAGATCGTAGACCACATTGTCCAGCAGAGCGGAATTGGCGGTTGTAAGCCCGCTCCCGTCATTGTACCAGCGATTGGTGCTGAGATAGATCTGTACGCCCTGGCTTTGGGTCAGGATCCATTTGTTCCCTTTCGGATCGATTCGGATCTTGACGGGCACCATCCCGCTCAGTCCGTCCAGCTTGGGGTTCATGCTGAAAGTGGTCGCATTATCAAAAGAGGAGGGAGTGCGGATCATTTGAACGCCCGCCGCGGTCGCGGCCCAGATATTCCCGGTAAGGGGGTCCACATCAAGAGAATAAACGTCGTTGCCGGCCAGGCCGTCCGATGTTGTGATCAGCGCCCAGACGCCGCTGTTCTGATCAAAGACAGTGATCCCGCCGGTCGTTCGGGGAACGTCCGCCTGCCGTGCTTCGTTCGCGATCCACAATCTTCCGTAGCGGTCGAAGACCATTTCCCGCGCCAGGATCTGAAGTGCGCCGCCGGATTCCGCGACGGAATATTTTTGGATCGTTCCGTCGGGACGGATCTTGATGAGGGGCTGTGCGTCAATGGTATGTACGTTCAGCGCCCAGACATTGCCATAAGCGTCTTCCTCAAGTCCGCGCATTTTGAGGTACCATTCGCTTCCGCCCAACTCCTGGGTCCCCTTGATCACACCGCCGCTCGTATCGTAAACCTGGTAGGAATGATAATCGTTCAGATCGATACGCATCAGGGCGCCGGGGCCTTCCGCTTCCGGGGATTGTCCCGAAACCGGCCGTGCGCTGATGTCCGTAATACTGCAGAACACTTCACCTGCCGCAGATATCATGGCATCATACGTGGCGGTCTGTCCGCCGATCTGATAGGCAATATTGAGCGTGTCCGCGGAAAAGCGGTCCGCAAACTTCTGATCGTGGATGGCGGTTTTAAACGGTGAAAATGCCAGGTTGTGCCAGCTTCCCTCCCCAAGCAGGGCAAGTCCGTTCAGGCCGCAGACAAGCAAGGTCTGGTCGTCCGTGATGGCAAGAGATTTTGCGTTAAGCTGCATCATGGTGTTGGGCATAAAGGCCGTTTTGGCGCCGGTGGCGATCTCAATCCGGAGTATTCCCTTGTTTTCGGGAGCCACCCAGAGCGTATCGTTTCTCAGACAGAAGCCGCCGATCGTCTCCGGCGAGCGATAAAGGGCCGTTCCGGTCGGAACCTGATAGATCGCGTTCTCGCTTGCATAGTACAGCGATCCGTTGGCCCGCACAAATCCGAGCGGCGTTTCGGTATTCTGCAGGACCCTGGTTTCGTTTCCCGAATAGTAGCAGTACAGATCGTTATTGTCATTCACAAAGAACAAACTGTCCCCGAGCACGCCAAGGGAAAGGACCGTGCTGCTGCTGTCGAGATGTATGCGGGTCCACGCATTTTCGGGTTTGAGGTTCGCATGGTATAGCCAGGCTTTGTAAAGGCCGAGCTCGCTGGCAAAAAAGATGCTGTCGCCCACAACGGCGATATCATAAATATTGTCAGGCGCTCCGGGGAATTGGTTGTAATTGTCCTGGAAGATGTAGCGGTTGTTGGTTTTTACAAAATGGGCGATCTCGGGAGCAAATTCATTTTTATAGGCGGCGAGAACGTGCTCGTTATTACCGGAAAAGGCGTTCACCGAGTTGAATCCGTAATCAAATACGGCCGTTTGTCCGTTTTCGGCAAGCATGCTGATACCGGCGCCGCTCCCGGAATAGGAATACCATTCGGAACCGTCGCTGTTCACATAATAACGCTGGATATCGATATGCTCGAGATGGTCAAGATTGGTCAGCGCGCCGAAACTCCCGGTGAAGAGATCAAGGGTCACCAGGCCGCCCCGGCTTGCTGCGCGCAGGGAGTTGCCGGAGAGGTGCAGATCTTTCATGTCGAGTTGGGATCCGTAGGAAACCCAGTCCCCCACAATCCCGAACAGGGCCGTTGCGCCGGACACCAGAAGAAAGAGAAAAGCAAGCCGGCGTTTCATTTTTTTTCGACCTTTATGACAATCCCTTCTTCGGATGGGTGGTTTTTCTTCAGGCGGGTCAGTGCATTTTTCGCTTCGTCATAGGTCTCGTACGCTCCGATCCGGACAAGATAGAGCGAACCCGATGATCCTTCCCGTATCTCGATCTCTACGGGATACCCCGCTCCTTCAAAAAATACCTTCTTTCTCTCCGCGTTTTCCGCAAGGGAATAGGCGCCCGTCTGAATGCGAAACGCCGGCAGCGCCGCTACGACGGGTTCCGGGGTCTTGATTTCCGGTTTTTCCGATGCCGTTTCGGCGCTTGAATCCGGTTTTAAAAC
>JAFGVT010000102.1 GCA_016937825.1 Fidelibacterota bacterium
TGCTCCGCATTCCGAACTTTCCGTTTGCGATTCTGCCATAAAAACATGAAATTAGCTTTTGATGCGAATTATAAAGGGCAGACATGAAACGATTGACGCTTACGGTCACGATCCTTTTCTTTCTCGCGGGCTGCTCCGGCGGCATGCCTGACTGGTTCAGGCACCGCGACGACTACTTCTCTCCGGACGAGTACCTGGTCTCCGAAGGCTGGGGAAGCACCCCCGACGCGGCGATCCGGAGCGCCGCGCTGAACATGGCCCGGATATTCCAAACCCATATCAGCGTTGAGGAAACGGTCCTGAAGCGGTATCAGAGCCTTTCGGACGGCAAGGATTTCAACGAGTATATCCAGGAGTTCAGCGAGGAAACAGCCCGTCTGGTCTCGGACCAGCATCTTGTCAATATCCTGTTTGTCGAACCTTTCCGGAACCTGAAAACACGGTCCTTCCACACCCTGGCCTATATGAAAAAGAACGAAACGGGCGCCATCCTGATCGACCGGATCACGCGCAATCAGGAACAGGTGGAATTCTACGTCCGCTCCGCGTATTCGTCAAAGGATCCGCTTACCGCCTATATCTATTTTAACACCGCATGGCTCCTGACGGCTTACAACACCCTGATGCAGGAACAGATCGACCTTCTGATGCCGGGCATCCGCATTTCCCCGATCTACTCCTTTGCGCAGCTTGAAGACCTGACGCGGCAGGCCGCCGGCAGGATCACGTTCTCGGTCCGGGCAGACCCGGATCCCGGCCATACCCTTTCGTCCGCGATCAAAAAGGCCGTGAATGCGGCGGGGTTCAGCGTAGAACCGTCGAATGCCTTCCTGCAGGTGCAGGCGGAGCACCGCATTCAGCCTCTCGACCTGCATCAGGACAAGCTGGACTTCGTTTCCTGGGAACTGCACTGGCACCTGCGCGACACGGAGGGGAATATCCTGCTTTCCGGGACCGGAAAAGACAGGGAAGCGGGCCTGGACATTCCCGGCGCCACCCTGCATGCCTATGAGAACATGGCCGCCTTCCTGGAGCGCGAGCTCGGGACGGAACTTGTACGCTATTTCGATACGAAATTGAAATAACTCACACGCGATCTCCGGATCCCCCTTTCCAACTTCAGCCGCCTTTCGGGCTCATCTTTTGTGATTTGGGTTTTGGTATTTAAGCAATTTATTATTAGAATTCGTTGATATTATGAGTTAATCATGTGAGGAGAATGAGCATGAATTTACATTGGTTGGATTTCAGCGTCATCCTGCTGTTTTTCGCGGTGATCTTCGGCATCGCCGGGTACTATTCGCGAAAAGCCGGCCAGGGAACGGATCAATTCTTTCTTTCCGGCCGGAACCTTCCCTGGTGGCTGGCCGGGACAGCCATGGTGGCGACCACCTTTGCGGCCGACACGCCGCTGGCCGTAACGGAACTCGTGGCCAGGAACGGGATCGCCGGGAACTGGCTCTGGTGGAACATGGCCATCGGCGCGATGCTGACGGTGTTCTTCTTTGCCCGCTTGTGGCGGCGTTCCGGGGTCATGACCGATGTGGAATTCGTCGAATTTCGCTATTCCGGAAAGACGGCCGCATTTTTACGGGGCTTCCGCGCCCTTTATCTCGGACTGTTCATGAACGTGATCATTCTGGGTTGGGTGCATAAGGCCATGGAAAAGATCTTTGTCGTGACCGTGCCGGAAGTCAATGCTTTTCTGCTCGTTACCATAACCGCGGCGATCATCGCCGTTTATGCCTCGGCCTCGGGGCTTCTCGGAACCTCCCGCACCGACAGCTTCCAATTCCTGTTCGCGATCACCGGGTGCATCGTTCTGGCGGTCATTGTGGTCAAACTTCCCGAGATCGGGGGGCTGGCCATGCTGAAAAGCAAACTCAGGCCGGAACTGATCGAATTCATTCCCCGCATCGGGAACCTGACCGTAAAGGGGGTGGCGGGAGGCGCCATGGCGCTGTCCCTCGGCGCCTTTATCGCACACATCGGCCTTCAGTGGTGGGGGACCTGGTACCCCGGCGCGGATCCCGGCGGCGGCGGCTATATCGCCCAGCGCATGATGTCGGCCAAAGACGAAAAACACAGCCTCTTTGCCACGCTGTGGTTCACGATCGCGCACTACTGCATCCGCCCCTGGCCCTGGATCCTCGTCGCCCTGTCAGCGCTCGTCCTGCTCCCGCGCTCCGATAATCCGGAGCAAATGCGGGTACAGGATCCCGTGATGTACGTTATGGCGGAAGAGGTTTTCAAAGATCCGAGCCTGCTGCGTTCCGATAACCCTTCCTATCAATCCGAAGCATTCAAAGCGTATTATGAAAAATACGAAAACACCGTGGACCCGGGACGCATGTATCCCAAACTGATGGTCCGCTATCTGCCCAAAGGGCTGCTCGGACTGCTGATCGCCGTATTCCTGGCGGCGTATATGTCCACGATCTCGTCTCAGCTGAACTGGGGAACCTCCTACATGATCAATGATTTCTACCGGAGGTTTATAAGGAAAAAGGCGGATGAGCGTCATTACGTCAAGGCCTCCAGGATTACCATGCTGCTGATGATCGTGCTCTCGCTGCTGGTCACCCGGTATTTTCTCACCACCATTTCGGGTGCCTGGGAATTCATTATCAACGCCAGCGCCGGGCTGGGTCTCGTGCTGATCCTCCGCTGGTGGTGGTGGCGGGTGAACGCCTGGTCCGAGATCGCGGCCATGATCGCGCCGCTGATCATTTATCCGATCGCCCGCGCGTGCGGACTGGAATCCCCGATCACCCTGTATCCGACGATCTTCGGGACCACGCTGGTCTGGGTGCTCGTGACGCTTCTGACCAAGCCGGCGGATGAGGAAAAACTGAAGAGCTTCTATAAAAAGGTCCATCCCGGCGGATGGGGCTGGAAAAGGATCTCCAAACAGATGCCCGAGGTAAAAAGCGACGGCGGTTTCGGACGGATGTTCATTTCCTGGGGCGCCGGAGTTGTCCTGGTCTATACCTTCCTCTTTGGCCTGGGCAAGCTCTTTTTCCTTGAATGGGGGATGATGACATTGTATTTTATCGTGGCGATCCTGGCCGCGGTCATCATCTACTTCAATATGAAAAAACAGGGATTTGAAACCTTATCGTAAAGAAAGGAAATGCCATGTCGGGAAAGATCATTTATTATACCACTTACGGGTCGACGCAGCGTTATGCGGAAGCGCTCGGCAAGCTGCTGGGCTGGGAAGCCCTGCCGTACAAACAGGCGAAGAAAGCGCAGATCGCGGAGCTTGACACCGTGGTGCTGGCTTCGAACATCCGCATCGGGAAAATGGGGATCCGCAAATGGGCGAAACGCCATGCGGAGATGCTGAAAAAAAAGAAGATCCTGGTGCTGGCCGTCGGCGGCGAGATCCCGGACAATCAGAAATATTATTACGACGCCGCGGTGAAGAACCTCGGTTTCCTGGACCTGAAGCAGGAACAGGTGGCCGGGCTGGGCGGACGGAAGATCCGGGCCGAATTCAATCGCCTGGACACGTTTTTGTTCAATTCCCTGGATAAAATGATCAAGGATCCCGCCGCAAAGGAAGACATCCTCAAAGACGTGGACCTGGTTGATCTGAGCCTGCTCACGGGCGTGGCGGAACGCTTAAAATAAGAAGGGATAAAATGAAATATTTGACGCGCATAAGCGTACTTGCCCTGATCGCTGCAATGTGCCTTGCCGTTCCGGGCGGAAATCCCAAAGAGGAGTTCCGGGGCGTCTGGTTGTCCACGGTCGCCAACATCGACTGGCCAGAAAGCCGGCTGGATCCGGAGGCCAAAAAACAGGCCGATCTGATTCGTTACCTGGACCTCATGAAAGAGACCGGGATCAACGCCCTTGTGTTCCAGGTGCGTCCTTCCTGCGACGCCATGTACCCCTCGCCCTACGAACCGTGGTCCTACTGGTTCAGCGGCACCCAGGGAGAAGGCCCCGCCGCGGACTCGCTCTGGGATCCGCTGGCCTTTGCCGTGGAAGAGGCGCACAAGCGGGGGATGGAACTGCATGCCTGGGTCAATCCCTACCGTGCGGTCGTCAATCCCCTTTGGGCCGACAGCGCCGGTTATCTGTCCGACCGGCATATTTCCAGACAGCGCCCCGACTGGCTGCTGAAATTCAGCAGCGTCTGCATTCTGGACCCCGGGAAAGCCGAAGTGCGCGATTACATTACGAAAATATTCATGGATATCGTCACCCGTTACGATATCGACGGTCTGCACATGGACGACTATTTTTATCCCTACAGTCCGATCAAGAACGAAGATTCGCTGACCTTTGCCGAAGAAAGCCGCGGATTTACGGACCTCCATGACTGGCGCCGCGACAACATCAACCTTCTGGTGGCAAGGGTTGCGGACAGCATTCGTCAGGTCAAACCCTGGGTCAAATGGGGTATCAGTCCCTTCGGGATCTACAAGCCCGGCGTTCCAAAGGGGATCGAAGGCTTCGATGCCTGGTCGGTCCTGTATTGCGATCCGCTGGCCTGGCTGGAAGCGGGCACCGTGGATTATATCACGCCGCAGTGCTATTGGCCTTTCGGAGGCGGACAGGACTACGGAACGCTGATCCCCTGGTGGGCGGGTGAAGCGAAAAAACACAAGCGTCACTTTTATCCGGGCCAGGCCCTTTACCGCGCTGCGTCGGATAAATTCCCTGTGGGCGAGATCCCGCGGCAGGTCCGCATGAACCGTCAGACCGAGGGGTGCCAGGGGAGCATTTATTTTACCGCGAACAATTTCTTCAAGAATCCGAAGAACACCACGGATTCGCTCAGACTTGATCTTTACGCCACGCCGGCCCTGTGGCCCGTTTTTGACCATAAGAAAAGCAAGCCCCTGGCTCCCCCCGCCGTTTTTGCGGAACGCTCAAGCCAGGACGTTACCCTCAGCTGGGAATCCGGGCCCGGCGCATGGGGATACGTGGTATACCGCTCAAGGACGCAGCACGACCTGATCAGCGACCCCGCGTCGATCCTGGCGGTATTACCCGCCGAAGGGAGCAGCTACCGGGATGAAACATCCGAGCAATGGTTCTATGCGGTCACGGCGCTCAACGACTATAAGCTCGAAAGCCGGCCCGGACGTGCGGTCATGGAGTTTGTCGTTCCTCAGCGGCCCGTCTACGGCGCGCAGGAAAAATGCCCCTGGCTTGTCTTCAAATGGAATCCCTATGCGGGAGCGGACGATTACCACATTCAGGTGGCGGCGGATAAGGATTTCAGCTTTATCGTTTACGAGGAACGGCTGCTGAGCAAAACCCGGCTGAACAAAACCCTCCCGCGCGGCCTGACCTACTACTGGCGCGTGAAGGCGAACAATACGGAAAACTGGTCGCCGGTCTGGACCTTCGTCCGCTGATACCCCGCATCCCCTTCGGGCGGAAAGGAAATGAATGAGAAGAAATATTCTTAGTCTGGCATTGCTGTGTCTTTTCATGCTGCCGCTTTCGGCGGCCGAACCCGGACCCAAACGTGAATTCAGGGCTGTCTGGCTCTCCACGGTATCGAATATCGACTGGCCGAAATCCAAATACGATTCGGACGCAAAGAAACAGAACGACCTGAAAAATTATCTGATCATGCTCAGGAACAGCGGATGCAACGCCGTACTTTTCCAGGTAAGATGCTCGGCGGACGCCATGTACAAGTCGGAAATCGAACCCTGGTCCCACTGGTTCAGCGGGACGCAGGGGACCGGCCCGGCCACGGAATGGGACCCGCTGAGCTTTGCCGTGGAAGAGGCGCACAAGCTTGGCATGGAACTGCATGCCTGGGTCAATCCCTACCGCGCGGTGGTGGCGCCGACAGCCTCAAAACTGCTGGATCCCAACTACATCAGCAGCGGTCACATCACCAAAACGCACCCCGAATGGATCCTGAAATTTTCGGATGTGCATATTCTGGACCCGGGTTTGCCGGAGGTGCGGGACTATATCCGGAATGTGCTGCTGGATATTGTCACGCGTTACGATATCGACGGCCTGCACATGGACGATTACTTCTATCCCTACAGCGGGATCGCTCTTGAGGATACCGCGACCTTTTCCTACGATCCCCGCGGATTTACGGATATCCACGACTGGCGGCGAGATAACATCAACCGGCTGGTGGAAGCCGTGATGGACAGCATTCATGACGTCAAACCCTGGGTCAAGTGGGGGATAAGCCCTTTCGGGATCTACAAGCCCGGCGTACCCGAGGGCATTTCGGGCATGAACGCCTACGCCGTCCTTTACTGCGATCCCCTGGCCTGGCTGCAGGACGGCAGCGTGGATTATCTGACGCCCCAATGCTACTGGCCCTTTGAGGGCGGTCAGGATTACGGGAAACTGATCCCCTGGTGGGCGCAGCAGAGCGCGCACTACGGAAAGCATTTTTATCCCGGACAGGCGATGTACCGCGCAGGCGATAGCAATTTCCCCCGGGGAGAGATACCCCGGCAGATCCGCCTGAACCGTGCGACGCCCGCCTGTGACGGATCGGTCTTTTTTACCGCGAACGATTTCAGCGACAACCATAAGAATACGATCGACAGCCTGCAGCTCGACCTCTACCGTTATCCCGCGCTGTGGCCGGTCATGACCTGGAAGGACAGCCTTGCGCCCGGAGCGCCGGAAAACGTGCTGTTCGAGGTGGATGCGGACGGCGCGAAAACCCTCACCTGGCAGGCGCCTTCCTACGCGGATCCCGCGGATTCCGCCTACGGATATGTCATCTATCGCGCCCCGTATCACATGAGCGCCCCGTCGGACATGTCCGCCGTCATGGACATCCGCCTTCATACGGACGGAAGCTTCAGCGACACGGAACCGGGGATGTACTATTATATGATCACGACGCTCGATCGGAATAAGCAGGAGAGCCTTCCCGCGGCGATCGACTATCCTTTTGTACGGGCGATCTATCCGGCGTATGCCGCATTTCCCGTGCCGAAAGATACCGCCCTGATCTGGCGGTCTTTCCCCGGCGCCTCGCAATATACCCTCGAAGTTTCCCCGGACGGGGATTTCTCATCTCCCCTCTATCACTACCTCGTTCCGGATACGGCCAAGCACCTCTCTATGGAATTCCAGACCGGCTATTCCTGGAGGATCAAAGCGGACAACAGTCCCGCCTGGTCCCCCGTGTGGCATTTCGGCACCGACCTGCAGCCGCAGGTCATTCTCCTTACGCCCTTCGCCCTTTATGAAGGCGCGGTCCTTGCACCCGAACTGAGCTGGCGCAGCTTTGACGGTGCGTCCGCTTATGAACTGGAGATCGCCCGGGATGCCTCATTCGAAGAGATCGTGCTGACGCAAACCGGTATCGCCGATACGGTGTACCGGCCGGACGAACTAGAACCTGCGACCCGGTATTCCTGGCGCGTGCGTTCGGACCTCTACGAACGTTGGTCGGAAACCGGCGTCTTTACGACACGTTACGAACATATCGAGCGCGTATGGGTAAAAAGCCTGATGGATGTAACTTACCCCGGGTTCTTTGACCCCCGGCTGGAAGGCAGCGGCCTGGCGGCCGGCACGATCTCCGGGGATCCGCTGCTGCTGGTTCTGCAGACCGGCGGCGATTCCGTCCGCATCCATGCCCTGAATGCGCAAAGCGGACAAGAGGTCCCCTTTGAACTGAACCTGGACGGCGTCAGCGGCGGAGAACATATCCTCCGGGATATCGAAATTTCAGAAGACGGCGTCATTTACGCTTCCAACTGCGTGCCGGCCGGCGGATCGTTCCGCGTTTATCAGTGGACCGATCCCGCGCTCGCCCCGGTCTGCATCTATCAGGCGGACGACATCGCCTGGCGTCTGGGCGATCACATCACCGTGGACGGACGTTTTGACGACGGAAGCCTTACGCTCTATGCGCCGGCGGCAAAGCATTTCAAGGTGGTCAAACTGCGCATGAACAGTCTGGACGGAAGCTTTGAGGCCGAACAGATCAGCCTGGGCCGCACGGTCAATACGAACCCGTGTGTCGCCCTGATCCCGGGGAGCGGCGAGCTCTATGTCAATTCGACCGGAAACGGCATGCGGCATTATACCCCAAGCGGCGGCAATATCAGCTATATGACCGACGAAAGCGTTTTCCCCCTGAGCGCGAACGCCGTTGCGGGCTTCGCGTACGGCGGCAGGAAGTACATCGCATCCTACAGCCGGGATTCCGAATCCGCGATCATCGGGGATGTAACGGAAGGCATGTCGGGGGCGCTGTTCGCGGGAGCCACCTACCGCATGGGGACCCGTGAGAACGGCAATGCCGCGGGAGACGTCGAGGTCCTGGACAACGGGGACGGGAGCTTTACGCTCTTCGTGCTCGGAGATCAGAACGGGATCGGCAGCTATCTCTTTGATGCGGAAAACGTATCGTCGCTGGCACGATCGGCGGATCCTGCAAGGACCTTCACGCTGGAAGCCAATTATCCGAACCCCTTCAATCCGTTCACCCTTCTTCCCTACACGCTGAACGCGGACGCCTATATTGAACTGTTTGTCTGCGACATTGCCGGGAAACGTGTCCGGACACTCGTTGAAGGCTACCGGCCGGCCGGCTCGTACCAGGTCCGCTTTGATGCTTCCGGATTAAGTTCGGGGATCTATCTGTGCACCCTGCGTTCCGGGAAGCAGCATGCAACGCGCAAGATCATGCTCCTGAAATAGGGGATCCTTATAAATGAAAGCAAAACGCCCCGGTTTCCGGGGCGTTTCTATTCGGGGGTGTTTTTCTGAGACCGATGCTTCTGACATGCCGGGCAGATCCCGAAGATCTTCATCGTGTGGCGGGTGGGGGAAAAGCCCCGGGAAGCGCAGATGTCGTTCTGCAGAGATTCAAGATCGGGATCGTGGAATTCGATGATCTTCCCGCAGACCTCGCAGATCATATGGTCGTGATGTTCTTTTACGACTTCAAAGATCTTTTCGTCATGGATGGTCCGGATATATTTTATCAGCCCGGCATCCTCGATGGTTTTCAGAGTGCGGTAGATCGTCGCCCGGGAAACCCGGTCGTTCTTGCGGATGACATCCTCGATCCTGAAATGGCCTTTTTCATGAAGAACAAGGTCCAGGATATCCAGCCGTTCCGGCGTGATACTTTTGCCTTCCGACCGCAAATAGTCGGTGAACTGCTTAAAGGCGTACTGATGATCAACCATACGGCACTCCCTTACATTCCGAGCAATGACGCCCCCTGATAGACCAGGAAAGAGAAGATCCATGCGACGACCAGCGTGTAGGAAACGAAGATCACGGTCCATTTTTTCGAATTGCTTTCCCGGGAAAAGACGGCCACCGAGGCCATGCAGGGGATGTAGAGCAAGACAAAGATCATAAAGGCCAGTCCCGTCGCCGGGCTGTAGGCCGGGTCATTTCTCAGCGATTCGGCCAGCGACGAGGGGTCGCCTTCCGTATCGCCGATCGCATAGATGGTCCCCATGGTCGAGACCACGATCTCTTTTGCGGCAAGTCCGTTCACCAGCGCGATATTCAGGCGCCAGTCAAACCCCAGGGGACGGGTTACCGGCTCAAGGAATTTGCCGATCCTTCCCGCCACGCTGTAGGGCAGCTGCTCGGCATTCTCCAAACGGTCCAGTTTCGCGATATCGGCCGGCTGTTCCTGCCGCAGCCGGTCATAGTGCCGGTGGACGTCTTTATTCTTGGGATAGGTCCCGGCGAACCAGATAATAATGCTCGCAGCCAGAATGACCGTTCCGGCCTTCCGGATGTACATCCAGGCGCGGAACCCGGTCTGTTTGAACATGGAGCGGGCCGAAGGCCTGCGGTAGGGAGGCAGCTCCATAACGAAAGGTTCCGATTCATCGCGGAAAGCGGTCGATTTCATAAGCTTGGCGCTGATCAGTCCGATCAGCACCCCGAAGAGATAAATGCCGAAGAGCACGTTCCCGGCGATGCCCGGTGCGAAAAAGGCGGAGATGATGACCGTATAGACGGGAAGCTTGGCACCGCAGCTGAAAAAGGGGACGGCCATCATCGTTGCGATGCGGTCCCCGCGGTTGCGGAGCGTCCGGGCGGCCATCAGGGCGGGCACTGTGCAGCCGAATCCGGTGATCATGGGAATAAAGGATTTTCCGTGCAGACCGATCCGGTGCATCAGCTTGTCGATGACAAAGGCCACCCGCGCCATATACCCCGTTGCTTCGAGCACGGAAATGCAAAGGAAGAGAATGAGGATATTCGGCAGGAACACCAGGACTCCTCCGACGCCCGCGATAACCCCGTCCAGCAGAACGGATTTGACGATCGAATCGGGGATGACGGCGGAAAGCGCCTGTGAGATCAGGTGGAAAAAGCTTTCGATCCAGTGCATGGGGTATTCGCCCAGGCGGAAGGTCAGCTGGAAGATCAGGTACATGAAGAAGAGAAACAGAGGCAGGCCCAGAACGCGGTGAAGCAGGATATTGTCGATCTTCTCGGTCAGCGTTTCCGCCTCGGCTTCCGTGTTGTGAACGGTTTCCTGAAGGGCGCCGCGGATAAACGCCGACCGCTCTTCCATAAGATAGATGTCCGGTTCCATGCGGTTGAATTTCTGGATATCCGCGCGGATGCTTTCCATCGCCGGCCGGACCTTCTCCCAGCAGGACGAACGCTGCAGCAGGGAGATGACGTCGGGATCGTTTTCGATCAGTTTGATCGCGAGCCAGCGGTCAGGCAGTTCGGGCCTCACCGTGCGATCCCCGATAAGCTCCGTGATCCGGCGGATATGTTCTTCCGTCCTGTCCGTATAGGTATGCTTGTATTTTTTGGTTTCGATCGCACCCGATTTGATGTCGACGATATGGTCCAGCAATTCCCGGATGCCGAATTTCGTCACCGCAGAAACCGGGATAGTGTGCGCCCCGAACAGATGCTCGAATTGTTCAATGTCGATCGTTGTCTTCTGTTTTTCGACCTCATCATACATGTTCAGTACGACCAGAAGCTCGACCTCCAGGTCCATTAGCTGAGTCGTTAGCACCAGATTGCGTTCGAGGTTCGTCGCGTCGACCACGTTGACGACCATGTCGGGTTTCTGGAAAAGGATATAGTCGCGCGCCACCTTTTCCTCGGGACTGTAGGGGGAGAGACTGTAGGTGCCGGGAAGGTCCACCAGACGGATCGTATAACCCTTGTGCTGAAAGCTGCCTTCTACTTTTTCAACGGTAACGCCGCTGAAATTCCCGACGCGCTGATTTGCGCCGGCCAGGCAGTTGAAGACCGAGGTCTTTCCGGAATTCGGATTCCCCGCAAGCGCGACATGAATGGTTTTAGTATTTGCCACGGAAGCGCCTCATGAACCCTGTGCCGGTCGCGTGTTCCCTTCGGGGGCAGGGGCCGAGCGGCAATACCTCAACCTGCCGAGCTTCTTCTTTTCGCAGACTTATGAAAAAACGGTTAATGCGGATCTCGATCGGGTCCCCCAAGGGAGCAAAACGAACCACGACCAGACGTGCGCCCGGCACCAGCCCCATGTCGAGCATGCGCTGCCGGATAATGCCCTGCGCGCTGACGACCGTGACAAGATAGCGCATCCCGGTCACGGCGTCGCTCAGGGGCAGGGGTTCGTTTTTTAAGGCTTCGGTCGTCATGCTGCGAAAATAAAAAGATTCCCGGGACAATCCAAGCAATAATTGAGAATCAATCTCAATTATTTTGCGCCCGGAAAAAGCGTTAAGCCCGGAAGCGCGTCCTGTGAAATAGCCTGACCGGGAATAAAAAACCTATTTTATTTTCGCAGAATATACAGTATGTTTCAGTGCTTTTTGAAAAACCGGGAGGAGAATACGTTGAAAGGTTAATGATTATGAGTGAACAAACTCCGCTTCTTCAACTTGAAAATATCAAAGTAAAAAAACAGGACCAATCCATTGAGATCTATGCGTCCACACTTTTTCCGGGACTGATTTATCAGATCCAGGGTCCGAACGGATCCGGCAAGAGCATGTTGTTGGATATTTTTGCCCATGAACAGAAGATTGACGAAGGTACTATTTATTTTGAAGGAAAATCCGGGGCTAAGAAACAGTACTCCGGAAAGATCGTAAAAGGATTGATCACCTATGTGCGCCAGGATATCGGGAACGAAAAGAAAACGCCCCTGGCAACCCTCCTGGATGCCGTCAAGGCAAAAAGGCTTTCCTCACCGCTTGCGCACAGCACGGTGATGGAATTGTTGGAAGAGTATGCCCTGCATACCGTTGCCAATCAGAAGATGGCAACCCTTTCATCCGGTACGCGAAGAAAGATCGAGCTTCTGAAGGTGTTCCTTCAGGATACCCGCCTGGTCATCATTGATGAACCCGGATTTGACGCCCTGGATGAGCATTTTGTAAAAAAATATGTTACGATGCTGAAAAAAAGCGTAAAACAGGACAGCCGGACACTGGTTTTTGCGTCCGTGCAATCCCTTGTCCGCCATCATGTGATCGACATTACGCTGGTCATGCACAAAGGACATATCATACGGGTTGAAAAAACATACCAGCGCAAACCCGCGCCCCGTAACAGACCCGTTAACAAACAACAGTAACAAGTATGATTCTCCTCCCTTTTTTGCTCCGAAATGAAACGAATTAATATATCTCAATACGCTGATCTCGGTAAATTTACCAAACGCGAAAAAATGGTCTCCCTTCTCCGGGAATATGGTATCCGGGACCGCCGTGTGCTGGATGCATTTTTGGCCATTCCCCGGCATGTCTTTTTGCCCCCGGCGGAAGCGGAATACGCCTACCGCGATCAGGCCGTGCACATCGGATGCGGACAGACGATCTCGCAGCCCTATGTGGTCGCCCTGATGCTGGAAACCCTGGAACTGAAACCCGGATACAAAGTGCTGGAGATCGGTTCGGGCTCCGGATACGTCGCGGCCCTGCTCTCCCTTCTGGTCAAACAGGTCATCGGCATAGAACTTGAGCGGACCCTGGCGGACCGCAGCCGCGATGTCCTGAAAGAACTTTCCATCGGGAATGCGGAGATCATTTGCGGCAACGGGTACGCGGGATATAAAAAACGTTCTCCTTACGACGCCATTCTTCTCTCGGCGGCCCCGGAAGCCCTTCCCGAACCGCTGCTGTCGCAGCTCAAGCCGGGCGGTAAACTCCTGCTGCCGGTGGGAAAATTCGATCAGCTGCTGGTCGTGTACGAACAGGAGAACGGCGCATGGAAAGGCAGGGTCATCACGGATGTCCGTTTTGTGCCCCTGAGAAAAGAAGCATGAAGACCGGCGTCTCACAATTTGACCTCCGGCTCTTCCGGGCGATCTTCAATTACCGGCGCAACAGCTTTCTTCCGGTCTTTTTCAGGATCATTTCCTTTATCGGGGACGGATACTTTTATTTTCTGCTCCCCCTGCTGATGTACTTTCTCAAAATGGAAAATTTCAAGCCGGTCCTGTATGCCATGCTGATCGCCTTCGCGGTCGAAATGCCCCTCTATCGGATATTGAAGAATTCCATCCGGAGGGTGAGGCCTTTTAATGCGCACAGCGACATACAGAACATGGTATATCCCATCGATGAGTTCAGTTTTCCGTCCGGACATACCGCGGCCGCGTTCCTTTTCGCCGTGATCGTCGGCCATTTCATTCCCGTTCTGATCATCCCCGTCTATGTGTATGCGGCCCTGGTCGGCATTTCACGCATTTACGTCGGGGTTCACTACCCCAGCGATATCCTGGCGGGCGCTTTTTTCGGAAGCGCGACCGCCGGTTTGGCGCTTTATATCCTCAGTCATTTCATTCAGTGATCCTTGCTTCCTGCATGACGGCGATCCCCGACGCTTCCGGGTGAAAAGAACGTCCGGGCATGTTTCGGCCGGTCCTCATATATTCAAAATAAATCTGTGCATCTTCCCGCATTCTGTGTATTTTTGCATGCTAACCTGGAACAAGCAGAACGGACACGGCGATTAAGCCACATGAAAAAACATCTTTACTATAGCCTGCTGCTGATCCTTACGACGACGCAGCTTTTTGCCCAGGGAAATTTCCTGAGCCGGATCGGAAGCGATATCGCAGCCTATTTCAATACCTACTATAATGCAAAGGTGTATTTCAACGACGCACAGGAAATGTACAACGGGGAAGAGAACAAGAACGAACTCTCCACTCAGACACGGTCGGCCCTGAACAAAGCCGCCCGTCAGGCAGACGTGGTCATTGAAAAATTTCCGCGTTCCTCTTACGTGGATGACGCCACCTTCTTCAACAGCGTCTGCCAGTTCCAGCTCGGACGCTATGAGCGGGCCATTCAGCAGCTTGAGACCCTGACCCTCCGCTATCCCGACAGTCCCTACTATTTCGAGGCGAAATTATGGATCTCAAAAAGTTATTTTCAGATGGGCAAAAAAACGATCGCCTACGACCTGCTGGAACAGTTTCTGGAGAATTCCAGCAACCGTGAATATTTCGCGGATGCCTACAGTCTGATGGGCTACCTTGCGCTTCAGGAA
>JAFGVT010000103.1 GCA_016937825.1 Fidelibacterota bacterium
CAGCTACCGGGATTCGCCCGATATCGACAACCGGGTGATCGTGCCGGGAAAACTCGAGCCCGGGAAATTCTACGATATACGCATCAGCGATGCGCTGGATTACGACCTGATCGGTGAAGAAGATAGCGGGGCATGAATAATGGGCCGGCAAGCGCTCCCCTGAGGGTCCGGCTTGCCGCTGATCCTACCTTATAAAAACAAGTATTCAGTTAATATCCCACGTATTCATTCGGGAGAACCGCCGTGAGCATTTTCAGGCGGATGTAATCGCCGCGGTAAAAATAATATCCCGGATGATCGCTGGTGTAAGCGCTGCGCGAGGAATCCTTGATCAGGAACCAGTCCTCGCCGTTGAACTCTGCGTATCCGACAATATGCACCGCATGATCGTCGCCCGTAGATCCGCCGTAGATGCGGTATTCCCGGACATCGTCGTCGATATCGTCTGCCGGGACATCGGCGACGGGAATAAAGGCGATCCCTGCATAGCGGTTATATCCGGGTTCGCTGGTATCGCCGCCGATCGGGACCGTACAACCGTCCTTGACGGCACGGCGTATCGCATGGTAAAAGGCGTCGACGGGAAGGTTCAGGTACATGTCGTCATGCCGCCAGTTGTCGGGGAAGGGCAGTTCGCGGTATTCAAAAAACGGATGGGAAAGCGTGGACTGGATGGCCGTGTACTGCATGGGACGGAATTTCAGGACTTTTTTGTAGAAATTTTTGGGGGTATAGGTTTTCCCCCCGTAGCTGACCGTTTCGGGAACTTTGCCCAGATGTTTGTCCAGGATCGCCCGGATAGCGGGAACGGCGAGGTCCTTATCCCAGTTATTTTGTCCGGACATTTCATCCAGACAGGCCCGCAGCGCATCGGTCATTGCCTTGGTATCGAAGCCTTCCGGCGTCGGATTTCCCGTATAATCGGCTTCCGGGACCAGTCCCCAGGTATCGGCGATATCGAAAACGCTGCTGATCTGCGAACCCAGGCGCAGTTCCTGTTTGCCTTTGCTTTCAATAAAGGCGAGGGCTTTTTCCAGATATTCGTGATAGACCACGTACATGACGGATAATTTGATCTCCGTGTTCTGTTTTTTCTGCACTTCCGACTCAATAAAGGAGATCCCGGCATGCGCCCAGCAGGTGGATGTCAGTCCCTGATGCTTTGGCGGAAAATGAAAACAGGTCGTAAAAATATCCTGCGATACCGGGTATTCCATGCCGGCAAGCGACGCAAAAAGGGTATATTCCGGCTTTTCCCCGGGGTCGTTTTCCTCTGTTTCGGCGTTTTCGCGCAGGGCTTTGATCTTCGCATGGACCGGATCTTTGTACTTTTCCTTGTACTCAAGGCTGGTTTGTGCGGCAAGCAATCCGCAGAGTACGAGCAAGGGCAACAGTCTTTTCATGTTTATCCCCTTAAGGTTTTGATCTCTTGCAGCATCAGAGCGTGGATGACGGGATTTCCCGTCACGATGCAGTCGTCGCTGAAACGGTAATCGCCGCCGTCGAAGTTGGTGACGACCCCGCCGGCTTCCCTGACCAGCAGGATGCCCGCAGCGACATCCCAGGGTTTGAGATGGCATTCCCAGAACCCGTCGAAGGTGCCGGCAGCCGTATACGCCATATCCAGCGCCGCGCTTCCCGGCCGGCGTACGCCCTGTACAAGACGGTTGAAATGATCAAAGTAGCGAAGGTTGTTCTCCGGATTGTCGGGGTAGTCATAAGGGAATCCGGTAGACAGGAGGCATTCCTTGAAGCGGACGGCCGCCGATACGCGGAGGATCCGGCCGTTGCATCGGGCGCCCCGGCCCCGCTGCGCCTCGAACAAGTGTCCGGTCAGGGGATTGTAGACGTATCCCTGCGTCAGGACGCCCCCTTCCATCAGGGCCAGGGAAATGCAGACCATCGGAAAACCGTGGATGAAATTCAGGGTCCCGTCGATGGGGTCGAGGACCCAGAGCTTCTCGGCTTCCTTGAGCGCGCTGGCTGTCTCTTCCGAAAGGAATTCGCTTCCGGGCAAAAGGCGGCTCAGCCTTTCGATCATGAAGAGCTCCACCTGACGGTCCACCTCGGTCACCAGATCCACATCGGTGGATTTGCTGCCGATTTCTTTTTTCGTATGAATGCGGTCGGTAATGATCTTTCCCGCATCGCTGACAATCTCAACGATCTTATTGCGCATGGGAGCTCCAAATTAAGACCAAATGTAAGGATATTTATGCGATAGAGCAATAGGATATGCACTGGGCACTGGGCGCTGGGCACTGGGCGCTGAGAGGGGGAGAGGGGGAGCACTGGGCGCTGAGAAGGTGAGAAATTGTGATTACTGTCACAAGTAAATATCTTGAATTGAAATAATGCCCTCATTCATTTATCTTATATATGTCTAAGAAGAGAGGTGGACGAATGGAAGTAATAAAATGCTATCGTGAACTTCGCGTATATCAAAAAGCATTTGATGTATCAATTAAGATCTATGACTTGTCACAAGGTTTTCCAAGGGATGAAATATTTTCATTGACAAATCAAATTCGCAAATCATCCCGTTCTGTCAGTGCCAACATAGCCGAGGCTTTTCGAAGGCGAAAATACCCAAAATCCTTTGCTTGTAAATTGAACGAAAGTGAAGCTGAGGCTTCCGAGACTCAAAATTGGCTGGATTATTCCTTAAAGCATAAATATATCGATTCGGAAACACATCAAGTTCTTTTTCGTGAATACGAGAACATCATTGGCATGTTGGTCAACATGCAACGATCATCCGACAAATGGAAAATATGATCCCAGCGCCCAGTGCCCAGCGCCCATCTTCCCAGTGCTCAGAGCATAAAAAACCCCTTTGCAATTATCTCACAAAGGGGCATAAAGTCTATGTTAAGATGTTTTTATTTAACCAATAGCATCTTCGTACTCAAGATACCCATATCCGTCTTCAGGCGCGCGAGGTAAACGCCGCTCGGCAGGGGGCCCGCTTCAAAGGTGACGGTATGGGCGCCGGCGGACTGA
>JAFGVT010000104.1 GCA_016937825.1 Fidelibacterota bacterium
CCGTATTCATCCTCCGCTTCTTCCCGGTCCCCTGTGCCGAGCGCCTCTTTGAATTCGGCGATCTCTTCGTCCAGCTTCTTCCAGACCTCGTCCACATGATCCCAGTCGAAACCCACAGCGGCGGCCTTCTGCTGCATGCGGAAGGAACGGTGAAGTTCGGGCAGACTCTTGGGGATCCCATCGAGAAGATGTTCGCGCGCCTCCTTGCTCTTTTCCTGCTCCCAGATGTCCTTGGCTTCCTGCGGGCTGTACTCGCGGTCCTTTGCAAAGACATGCGGATGCCGGGAGACCATCTTGTTCCGTATTCCGTTCAGCACGTCCTCAAATCCGAATTCTCCGTTCTCCTCGGCGATCACGGTCTGGAACACCACGTGCAGGAGCACGTCTCCCAGCTCGTACCGTAATTTATCGATCTCGTTGTTTTCGATCGTTTCAACGGCTTCATGGACCTCTTCAATAAAATACGGGGTCAGGGACTCGCGGGTCTGCTCGCGATCCCAGGGGCACCCTTCGGGCGACCGCAAGCGGCGGACGATATCGATCAGTTCATCAAATGCTTTCATTGCGAACTCTGTTTTCTTGCGGGACCGGTGATGCGGATCCGCTGAATGCGCCGGTTCTTCATTTCGTCAACAATAAAAATATGGTGCTGGTAGCGAAAGGAATCGTGCTTGCCGGGAATGCGGCCCAGGTGGTCCATAATGAACCCGCCCAGGGTGTCATAACTTCGTTCTTCGGGAAAGGTAATGTTCAGTACCTCTTCGAGATCGTCCAGATTGATGGTGGCGTTCACGGCGCATTCGGTTTCTGTCAGCCATTTGATCGAAGAGCGCCGAACTTCGTTCTCGTCCTGAATATCGCCCACGATCTCCTCGATCGCATCCTCCAGGGTCACCATGCCGCTGGTGCCGCCGTATTCGTCCACGACAATGGCGATCTTGGTCTTTTTTTCCTGAAACACGCGGATCGCATAGTTCACACTGCATTTTTCGGGAAGGAAGAGCGGCGGATGGATCAGCGCATCGATCTCTGCCTTCTTCTTCCCGTCCAGATAGGGCAGAATGTCCTTTTCAAAAATAAAGCCGACGATATTGTCCAGATCATTCCGGTAGACGGGAAACCGTGCAAAACGCTGGTTGCTGACAAAACTGAGTATTTCGGCAAAGGGACGATCGGCATCCACGGCGATCATGTCGGGACGGGGAACCATGATCTCGCGCACGCAGGTATTCGAGGATTCCAGAAGCGAGGTGATCATCTCGATCTCCTTTTCCTGAAATTCTCCGCGCTCCTCCCCGATCTGAACCAGGGTCTTGATGTCCTCCTCATTGTCGATCAAGGTGTCCTTGCCCACTTTAATGGATCGTTCGGCAAGCTTCCCGATCACGTAGAGGACGATGGTCAGCGGAAAAAAGAGCGCATAGCAGATACCGATGAATCCGCTCATTCCAAGGCTGACCTTTTGGGTATTGCGCAGTGCGATGGTCTTGGGAACGATCTCCCCGAAGACGAGCACGACGCAGGTGACAACGACCACTTCCAAAATGGCCGTCAGCATGTGCGACAAGCCGTAGCGCTGTGAGAGCTCATAGGTGGTCAGGGCGGAGATCGCCGTCAGGGCGATATTGACAAGCGTGTTTCCGATCAGGATCGTTATCAGGAGCCGTTGGGGTTTGTTCAGGAGTTTGAGGGTGCGCCGTGAGGCGGCGCCTTTCATGTGCCGCAGGGACTCCTTGCGCGTCCCGAAGAGGGCGGTTTCGCTTCCGGAAAAAAGGCCGGATAAGATCAGCAGGGCAATGAACAGTATGATATTAAGTCTTAATGACATGATCAGGTATCATAGAATTGGGTTAAAAAGCTGTCTTCTTTCTGCGTCATTTCACCTCGTTCTTCTTCCGTATCATCGTTGAAACCGCAAAGATGGCAGACGCCGTGTATCAGAACGCGCGCAAATTCGCGGGCCAGGGGTTCGGAAAAGGCTTCCGCGTTCTTGCGGATGCGCTCCGGACTGCAGTACAGCTCTCCTTCCGTAACAGGTTCCTCGCCGAGGGTGAAGCTGATGATATCCGTGTACAGGTCCTGATCAAAATACTGCTTCTTCATTTCCCGGAGCCTCTCTTCGCCGACGGCAATGACATTAACCTTGAAATCCTGTTTTCCGAAAGCCTTCATCACTTTGATGATCAGACCCCGCGCCCGCACCTCGGAAAGGGGAAAGGCGATATCGCTTTCATTAAAGAATTGTACGATGCGGCTCATGCTGTCTCTTCTTCCATGTTTTTTTTCTCGTCCTTCTTTTCCTCGTCCTTTTTATCGTCGGGATAGGGAATACGTTCGTGATACAATCCCACCAGCAGGGGGTAGATGGCTTTTTTGATCTTGGTCAGATCGGCAAAGTTCAGGGGGCATTCATCGAGCTGGCCGGTGTTCATGCGCTTGCTGATCACATCGTCTATCTTGGCTTCGATCGACCGCGGCGTTGCCTTGGGCAGGGAGCGCACGGCGGCTTCCGCCGCTTCCACGATCATCAGGAGCCCGGTTTCCTTGGTCCGGGGCTTGGGCCCGGGATAGCGGAACTCGTTCTCGTGCAGCGTGCTTTCGTCCGATTCCTGTTTCGCTTTCTGATAGAAGTAATCGACGACCATGGTGCCGTGATGCGTTGCAATGAAATCCTTGATCACTTCCGGAAGCTTTTCCTGCTCGGCGAGTTCAAGCCCGTTCCGCACGTGGCTGATCACGACCTTGGCGGCCATGTGGGGTTTCAGCTGATCCAGCTTGTTCACTCCCTCTCCCTGGTTCTCGACAAAATACTCGACCTTGGACAGTTTTCCGATGTCGTGATAGTAGGCCCCGACGCGCGCCAAAAGGCTGTCCGCCCCGATCTTTTCCGCCGCGGATTCCAGCAGATTTCCGACAACAATGCTGTGATTGAAGGTACCCGGCGCTTCCAGGGACATGCGTTTCAGCAGGGGCCGGTTCATGTCGGAAAGTTCCAGCAGCGAGAGGTTGGTCGTGACGCCGAATATCCGTTCGATCACCATCATCAGCCCGTTCGTCACCAGCACGGAAACGATGGCGTTCCCGAAGGCCAGGGCGGCCAGATTGAGCGTTACCGGAAAAGGATCGAGCGACGAAATGCTGATCGCGGTAATACTGACCACGTAGCCGATAAGGACGAAGAGAAGCGGGCGCAGGACGTTCTCGCGGGTCCGGCTGTTCCGCAGGGACATGATCGCCATCATGATGGGGAACACGTGCATCAGGATGAAGCGGAAAGAGCCCCCCATAATATAAGTCAGGATCAGCAGAACGACCGAGGATCCCAAAAGCGCGATGCGCTCGTCAAAGAACACCATCAGGAGCATGGCGGTGATGGTGATGGGGACCAGGACCATGTGCGAGGGTGCAAGCATGGCAACGGCGAAGCCGAGCCCGAGGCTCAGCCCCATGCAGATGACCAGCAGCAAGAAGCGCTTAACATTTGTAAATAAGGTTTTATCGTACAGGATCATGAAAAGAACGAAGATCATATAGAGGACAGCCATGACCATGATGTCGCCAAGCACTTTCAGGAAGGCGTTAAAGCCTTCGATGCTGGAACTCCGTTTTTCCTCCGTATAATTCAGGGAATAGATCTTCTGGTAGATCTCCGGCGTGATCAGGGTGTTCGCATCCACGATCTTTTCATCCTTGAAAACCTTACCCATCACCAGCGGAATACGTCCGATCACATCGTTCTGGCGTGACCGCGTCCGTTCCTTATCGTAGATCAGGTTCGGTTTTACAAGAAGATGGGCAATGCGGGAAATGAGGATCTTCTGGGAATAGATATCATAATCCTTCACAAGGTTCTCCGTCAGCTGCTCGGTCGCCATACTGAGGTCAAAGAGGTTCTTGGCGGTGGCGGGGGTCTCAACTCCCTGGGAACGGATGGATATCTGGGTCGAGCGGATCGAATCGATGGGAATATCCGTGATCCCGCTTTCGTACAGGGAGTTCAGGTGCGTGATAAAATTTGCCCGCAGCACGGAAAGGTCGATGGACTTGCCGTCCGTCGGCCGGTACAGCTCGGTATACGGCGATTCGCCGGTACGTACGTCAAATTGCTCCATCATCGCATTCACGATCGCAACATAAGCGTTGCTGTCGGTGCGGACCGTTTCGTTCAGTTTTCCGAAATCGTTCGTGCTGTAGCGCTCGAGGTTCCGGGTCTGGATGGAATGCTGGTATTTCTGATAGCGCTGCTCCAGTGTTTTGGCCATCTGAAAGAATACCTCGCTCCGTTCGATCTGCTTGCTGATCACTCCGGGATCCATTGTAAAAACGTACGCCACCTTTTTCAGGGCTTCAGCATGCTCCTTTTGAATGACGGACTGCGGTTTCAGAATGTCAAAATCATAGGGTGCAATGATATCCGTGCGGGTAATATCTCCCGTCCGGTAACCGTACATGTAAGTTTGCTTCTTGGGCGCCATCAGGGCGGAAACGATCACCATGAAGACCAAAATGAAAATGGTCCAGACGGATACATTGTTTTTTATGACAGATTTCTTTTTGAATTCCATAGCTACCTCACCAGATCATTACAGGAAAATATAACACTTTCTTGATGCAATCAATGAAAACTTATTCGATATGCGGCCGAATGTCTTTTATTACCAGCTGAATGCGTTTCAACCCGTTCCATTCGTTCAGCGTGGGCACAAAGACCATGTCCACCTGCTGGGAGGGATCCATGACCAGCTCGAAGAAGCGGAGCATGTTCCAGGCGATACAGTTCAGGGAAATGCCGCCTTTCTTGACGGAGAATTTCAGGTGCTTTTCTTTCAGGATCACCGCGTTGTGCGGTGAAACGCCGCGAACGCTGAATTTCGGACGCATGTTTTCCGGACCGAAGGGTTCCATGTTTTTCAGAAACTCCATCATGGAGGTATTGATCTCTTCGATCTCCACATTGGCATCAACATGGATCCCGGGTTCCAGCATATCCTGCCGGATATGCTTGCCGGCATAGGCAAGGAATGCTTCTTCGAAATCCGGTATTTTCGCTTCCTCAACGGTCAGGCCGGCCGCCATCTGATGGCCTCCGAAACCGCTCAGATGTTCTGCGCAGCCGGACAGGGCCGCATGCAGGTCAAAATCGTCAATGCTCCGGCCGCTGCCTTTTCCCAGGCCTTCTTTCACGGCGATCAGAAAGACCGGACGGTTCAGCATGTCCTTGATTTTGGACGAGACGATCCCGATCACGCCGGGGTGCCAGTCGCCGGACAGGACCAGGGCGTTCGGAAGGTCTTCTCCGTATTTTTCCCTGACCTGCCCGATAGCTTCCCGGGTAACCGTGCGTTCCACTTTTTGGCGTTCTTCGTTTTCCTGGTTCAGGATAATGCTGTACTGGCGGGCGGTATGACGGTCCTCGGTGGTCAGCAGCGTGATGGCGCGCGAAGCGCTGCCCATGCGCCCTACGGCATTCAGGCGAGGCGCAAGCCCGAAAACAATATTGATCACCGTGATGTCTTCGGTATCCATTTGGCAGACATTGAAAAGCTCCAGAATGCCCACCCGGCATTCCTGCCGGCGAATGCGGGCAAGTCCCTCCCGGACCAGGCAGCGGTTCTCGTCGACCAGGGGAACAATGTCTGCAGCCGTCCCGATCGCGACCAGGTCCAGGTACTGCAGGGCCTTTTCGGCGCTTCCGTCCCGGCGGAGACAGATGGCTTCCACCAGTTTGAAAACCACCCCTGCGCCGCAGAGTTCGCGAAAAGGATAGCTTTCCTCACGGCGCTTGGGGTTCAGGATCGCAAGCGCATCGGGAAGACTATCGGTCTGTTCATGGTGGTCGGTGACGATCACGTCAATGCCGTGCTGACGCGCATAGGCGATCTCGTTATGCGCGGTCACGCCGCAGTCGCAGGTGATGATCAGGTCGATATCCTGCTCGATGGCATGGTCGATCCCCTCCAGCGAGACACCGTAGCCTTCCTTTTCCCGCTCCGGGATGTAATAATACACGGTCTCATTGCATTTTCTGAGAAAAAGATACAGGATCGAAGCCGCGGTCACGCCATCGACATCGTAATCTCCGTAAATAAGGATCTTTTTCCGCTCCTTGCAGGCCTCCAGAATGATCGTGACGGCTTTGTCCATATCCAGCATGGAAAAGGGATCGTAGAGGGAATGGGAACTTTTGTCGAAATAGCGCTCAAGCGCATCTTTCGAACGAATTTTCCGGTTCAGCAATATCGAGGTATAGAGATAGGACAAACGAAATTGTTTACTGTATTCGAGAACATCGTCCCCGGGTATGTCTGGATAGACCCATTTCATTTCTGTTCTCTCTTCTGTCTATGATAGTAAAAAGCTTAAAGCCGGTCGTAAGCCGAATTCTGTTACCTCGTCCCGACGTGTCGGGATGGGCGACGACCATTTATCTTCCCGCACCGTCACCGGTGCGGTGATGCCACTACCAGGGGAGACGGAACCCGAGCCAGGTATGGCTCCCCGATTTGTGTTGCTCCGAATGGGGCTTGCCGAGCTTCCGGCGTTGCCGCCGGAACTGGTGAGCTCTTACCTCACCGTTTCACCATCACTCTCTCCGTCCCGGAGACCGGGACAGGGAGGGCTGTCTGCTTTCTGTTGCGCTTTCCAGTCCTCACGGACTCCTTGTATTACAAGGCATTCTGCTCTGCGGAGTTCGGACTTTCCTCCCTCCCGAAGGATCGGGAAGGCGGTCATCTCTCCGGCTTTAAGCTATTCATCTTCTTCGCTATCGTCTGCGGCAAACAAGAAGCGGCCGCAGTAATCACAGGTGATCACCTGATTTTTCTTGTAAATGTCGACGCGTTTTTGCGGAATGACCCGGTTGTGACATCCGCTGCAGGCATCCCGCATCAGGGGAACCACGGCCAAACCGTTGCGTGCCTTGCGGACACGCTGATAGACGCTCATAAAATTCCGGGGGATCAGGGCGATCAGCGTTTTGCGCGTATCTTCCAGCTGCTGCTTTTCTTCTTCGGTTGCCTTCTGGGTCTCGGCCAGCGATCCCCGGGTCTCCTCCAGACGCTGCGCCATGTCTTCCAGGTTCTTTTCGGTTTTCCCGAAAGCCTCGTTCATGCGGTTATTCTCTTCTTCGGACTGGAGGATCTGGTCTTCGGCATCCTTGATGCCCTGTTCGTTGAATTCGATCTCGGAGGTAAGGGCATCATATTCACGGTTCGTGGTGACCAGGAACAGTTGCTCTTTGTATTTTGTGATCTTGGTTTTCAGATCTTCAACCTTCACGGAATTGCTGCTGATCAGTGCTGCATTTTCTTCGATACTGGTCCGGCGGATCGCGTTTTGCTCTTGTTCGTTCCTGATCTGGATCTCGAGCGTTTTTACCGTTTCCGGAAGATCTCCCAGCTTTTCGATCAACGCGTCAAGCCGGGTGTCGAGTTCCTGGAGCCGGATCAGCTGCTGAAGTACATTTTGCATCGTTTTACCTTACCTCCGTCACATTTTTAAATATAAAAAAAACGCACACCTGAAGATGCGCGTTTATAATTTTGGTCCTCGCGGGGCAACCATGTCGTTGACTATTCCCAATGTAGTAAAACACCTCTTATAAATGAGCCGTTCGATAACCTGTTAAGATCACCATATTTATTTAAAAAGTCAAACAATTAATAGATTATTTATACTCTTGCGAAAGCCCTGAAACCCGAAAAAGCGAAGTAAACGGCGACCAGGATGAGGCAGCTTCCCAGCAGGATATAGAGGATCTTCCGCAGCTTCGGACGATCGAGCACGCCCGAGCGGTGGGTCAGCCAGCCCAGCACGCCGTCCCAGAGAAAATCCACGGAAAGATGCGTGATGATGAAAAAGATCAGGACGCCCTTGCCGAAGCTGCGCGCCTGCAGGATCAGGGCCAGTCCGGCGGTCGCCCACCACAGGATGAAATAGGGATTGATGCTCGTAACGATCCCGCCGATGAAAGCGCGCGTGTCCTTTGCTTCGAGCCGCACCTCCCGGTTTGCCGAGCGGATCATGTCCCCACCGATATAAAGGAGCATCAGCGCCCCGGCGAAGGCGATTATCATGTGCACGGCCGGATTTTCCATGAAATTGGCGGCATAGACGGAAAGGAAAAGGATCAGAGGGATCTCCACCACGGCATGTCCCGCCGCAACGGTAAAACCCGCCCAGGGAGAACGCTTCGCATTGGCGATCACCACCGCCGTCACGGGTCCGGGCATCATGGCGCCCGTGAAGGAGATCAGAAAAACAGAGAGTAAAAAAAGTATCAGTTCCATGGTGTGCAAAGTAAAAAGAGAAAAGGGAAAAGACAAAATAAAAAATCGGAAGACAGAAGACGGTAGACAGAAGCCGGAAGCTGAGAGCCAGAAGTCAGAAGCCGGAAGCCGGAAGTCAGAAGCTGAGAGCTAATGGCTGGTGATAGCTAATAGCTAATAGCTGATAGCTGATAGCTGATAGCTGATGGCTGATGGCTGAAAGCTAATGGCTGATAGCTGATGGCTGAAAGCTAATGGCTGAAAGCTAAAAGCGGGAATTTATTTATCGCACTTCGTATATCCGCACTGTACACAGAACTCGCAGCCGTTCTCGAACTTCAGGGAGCGGTTGTTGCATTCGGGGCAGATCTTGAAGGTGTTGTTGGTCGTGGGGTCCCCTTCGTCGTCCAGGATGCTGTGCACCGCGGTGAGCTGGGTCTTGATGGGCAGGTTGATCTGTTCGCCCTGTTCCGGCAATTGCAGGATCCCCTCATCGCGGAAGAAGCGCTCGATCACATCGGCGACTTCCGAATAGAAGGAATGGATATACTTTCCATCCTTGAAGTACCCGCCGTTCGGATCGTAGATACTGCGCAGTTCCTCCAGGATGAACTGGGCGTCTCCCGCACGGCGGAAGATCGCCGAGATCAGGCGGGTCAGCACGGCGTACTGGGCCGAATGGGTCAGGTCTTTTGAATTGATAAAGATCTCGATCGGACGCTTACGCCCATATTCGATGATATACCCCAGGGTAACATAGACATTGAATTTTACGAAAGGGCTTTTGATCTTGTAGACCCGGGCGTCGACCACGTCGGGACGTTTCAGCGTCAGCTGCTGGGGACGTTTGTCTTCGTCCGGTTTTTCGATCTTCTTCTCACGGATACGGAATTCTTTGCTGTAGTTTAACATTATACCACCTCGATCTCTTTCGCATCTTTCAGCCCCATGGTGTTGCGGAAATAATGGAACGGGGTGGACAGGGTTCCGTCTTCGAGCACCA
This sequence comes from Fidelibacterota bacterium, assembly GCA_016937825.1. Lineage (GTDB taxonomy): Bacteria > Fidelibacterota > Fidelibacteria > Fidelibacterales > Fidelibacteraceae > M50B103. The sequence goes on from JAFGVT010000104.1 coordinate 9,271, forward strand.
TGATCTCGTCACCGGTGAACTCGACGACCTCATCTTTGGTGATCACCATCTCAAAGCGTTTTTCACGGAATTCCTGAAAATCGGTCTTTTCGCCTTCAACGCTCAGGATCGGGAAACGGCTTCCGTCGCGGTAGATCGTTATGCCTTTCAGACCCTTCAGCCAGGCTTCCAGATAAATGCTGGAGATCACTTCGGGCTCGATGTCTTCGGGAAGGTTAATGGTGGAGGAGATGGAATGGTCGATGTATTTCTGGCAGACGGACTGTATCTGAATGCGTTTTTCGTAGGGGATGGTATGCGCGGTCTTGAAAAAATAGGGGGGCAGGATATCCTCGAGGTCGAACTCGCGCTTGACGTCCTTGATCTTGTCGTTTAGATTGTTCAGGTCCACAAAGGCCTGCAAGGTGGAGTGAAAGACCTGGAAAAACTGGTTGTCAAAGGACTCCGCCCGGCGCGTGTAGAAGAGTGCGAACAGGGGCTCTATCCCCCCGCTGACCCCGATATAGTTCTCTTTTCCTATTTCAAAGGATTTGATGATATTGCTGATCGTCCCGGTCGGGGCGATGGAGGTCAGGGCGATGTTGCGCAGCCCGTACTGGCGGATGTGCTCCCGGGTGTCGTCGGACAAGGCTTCCTCAAAGAAGGGGCACCGGGAATAGGCTTCGTAATCGAAAATTTCCGAGGGTCCTTTTTCTTTGGCAAGCTCCGAAGAGGTCATATACGCGGTGTCGTTGATAAAGCTCATAACCTCTTCCATAAGCTCGATCCCGTTCCGGGAATCGTAATCGATCCCGAGCTGGAAGAACATGTCCGCAATGCCCATGATCCCCAGACCGAGCCGGCGGGTCTCGCTTGCGGCTTCACGCTGTTTTTCAAGGGGATTCAGTGTCTCGTTCCAGGTCACGACATTGTCCAGGAAACGAATGCAGTTTCCCGTTGAAATGCGAAGCTGCTCCCAGTCGATCTTTGCTTTGGGGGTAAAACCGTCAACGACGAAGCGGCTCAGGTTGATCGACCCCAGGTTGCAGGCGCCGCCGTCCTCCAGGGGAACCTCCGCGCAGGGATTCGTGGAAATGATGGGCCGGTTCACATAGTTCGACGGCGAGTATTTGCTCATCTGGGTCCAGAAGATCAGCCCGGGTTCGGCGGAATGATAATTCGATTCCACGAAGAGGTTCCAGATGTCCCGCGCCTTGACCAGGTTCCGGATCTCCCCGGAGGGCTTTGAGGCAAAATACAGGAGGAAATCCCCGGCATATTTTATCGCAAGTTCCCAGTCGTCCTTCCCGGCATCCAGCAGATAATCTCCGTACACGTCGCGTTTCTGCTTGTCCTTCAGGTCCTCCTCGCGGATGCTGCGGCCGAACTGGTCCTCCAGCCATTCGTTCATCTTGCCGGCGTCCCGGAAGGTTTCCAGCAGTTCATAATCCTCGATGTTCTTGCTCGGAATGCCGAGCGAGTAGAAATACCCGTCATCCTGGAGGGCTTCGGTCAGGCGAAGCTTGTGCTTTTTGCGGTAGATCAGGATGGTGTCGCGCTTGTATTCCGTTTCTTCGCGGACGGCCTGCATGAATTCATCGGAAACCTTGATGGAGGTGTTCGCAAAACGGATCTGCGTATTCTCCATTACCTGCTTCTTCAATTCCGAAAGCTGTTCCTCGTTGAACTTCCCGCTCCAGCGGCACTGTTCCACCACTTGCTTGGTCACCCAGTTGGGCGTTTTCTTGACCTTGATGAAATGGAGGATATCGGGGTGCTTGATGTCAATGGTCAGCATCAGCGCACCGCGCCGGCCGGACTGTCCGATCAGGCCGGTGGTCATGGAGAACAGCTCCATAAAAGAGACTGCGCCGGTCGAGCTGTCGGCGGCGTTATGGACGATGGAATCCCGCGGACGCAGCGGCGTGATGTCGACGCCCACGCCTCCGCCGTAGGAATAGGTGCGCGCGCATTCCGCCGCCGTGGCATAGATCGATTCGATATTGTCTTCCGGAATGCCGGTCACAAAACAGTTCGCAAGGGTCTTCAGGCGGTACAGGTCGCCCGCCCCGGCCAGCACGCGCCCGCCGGCGATCCAGTGTCCGTTGTACAGGTCGCGGTAAAAGTGTTCCGCCCACTGGGTCTGTTTGATCTTGGAGTTCTCCTGGGCGGCGACAAAGGAAGCGATGCGCATGAACACGTCCTCGGGACGGTTCTCAATGGGATTCCCCTCATAATCCCGAAGATAGTATTTCTTTTTGTAAATGTTCTCGGCCAGCTCGTTGTGGTTCAGGTAGTTCTTGTGTTCCGGCAGGTTCCCGGCCTTGATCTCGGCCTTCAGATGTTCATACAAATTCTGGTAATTCCGTATCTTTTCCTCCCCCACTTTTTTCGTAAATTTACCACGATATTTGAACATGTTTGTGAACGACATTTAGACCCCTGTTAACCTTGTTTTGTGAATATCCACAATA
>JAFGVT010000004.1 GCA_016937825.1 Fidelibacterota bacterium
CTTGATGAGCAGAACGCCGATCAGTCCGAATACGCCCGTCAGCAGGACGATGAGGTAATCGAACCAGGGGCGTTTGCGTGAAAAGAGCGCCAGCGCGAGCAGGGAGGCCGCGATCCCGGCAAGGGATTTCCAGCCGTAGACGTCCATCTGCATGTTGACGTGCTTGGTCGAGGTTGCGGTGGTGAGCTCAAAGGGGAAAAGGAAGCCCTTCACGATGCTCGAGGCGCGCTCCATGTAAGGGGTCCAGGTCTCCACATGCTCGGCGACCGGTTCGAAGTCGTTGCTGACCACGTACATTTTGATAAAACCGTCGCCCCGTACCTGGATGTGCCGGTAGACGGGCAGGGTGTAGCAGCGGAAGATCATATCATCCGCAATATAGTTGAAACGCTCGTCGGCGCAGGCGGTGGGCAGTTTTTGCAGGCGGTAGTTGTCGTACATGATCAGGTAGACGCCGTTGTCCTCGGTCAGCAGCGATCCGTAGAACTCCTTCCGGAGATTCTCTTCAACGAAGATCTGGCGCACCTTCAGATCGGGATCGATGCCGGTCTTGGTGACCACGGGTTTTCCGTGGATCATTTTCATCTGAAAGATCTCGCCCCGGGCGTCCTTGACGAAGTACCCTTCGTCAAAGGGTTTCCGGTTGGTGGGATTTCCGGCGACGAGCGTGGCGGGGAAAGTGAAGCCCGCCTGTTCCATGGCCTGCTGGAAAAGCGCGGATTTTTCTTCGATGACCTTGTTGCTCACCGGGTCGATGAACTCAATTTTATTTCCGAAGCGGAACACGTCATCCGGGATCATCAGCTGAGCGTAATCCGGCTCGGCCTCGAAAAGGATGTAAATGGCCGGTACGCCGGGAGGATCGATGTTCTTGGGCTCGATGCGGAAGAACTGCGAATTCTGGCGGATGCTCTTGGAGGACATCTCGAAGCCCTTGACTTCGGCAGGCATCTGCTGCCATTTTTCAAGGTTCGCATAATAGTTGAACGGAAGCAGCTGAAAATACTCGCGCTCGCCGTAGGTGTTCCCCTTGATGTCCCGGTACTCGATCTGTCCCATGCCGGAGTTTTGCAGCACCACGAATTCGTCGATCACGGCGGAGTAGTCCAGCATCGGCGTGTTGACCTTCTTGTCGAACAGCATGGAATAGAAGTCGGGCAGGTACAGCGCCGACACCAGGATGATAAGGGCGATAATGGTATAACGTGAAAGTTTATTTAACATGGCAAACACCTTTGATTATTTGGTTCCACGACGGAAACGGTGACCCGCGAACAATACCGTTAACGGCATCACGGCAACGATCAGCACGAAGACCCACAGGCCGACATACTGATCATAGGTGGAAGCGCGGAAATTCAGTTCAACCAGGCCGTAGGTGACGACCCCGTAAATCAGCCGGTAGATCCAGGAGGGCTCCAGGATGATGAAAGCGGTCAGGAAATAGACCGCGCTTCCGCCCAGGAACCAGGGGAGGGTGGACATCAGGACCTTCTGAATGACCTCGGCCGGGTAGGACATCGAGACGACCAGCCATAAGCCGAAAAAGAGAAAGAGTATCTCGGCCAGCAGGAACATATAGCCGAACCCGACGGAAGCGAGCAGCAGTTTTTTCTCGTTGATCGGCAGGTGATAGGACAGGCGCATGCGGTTGCGGGTCATTTCCGGCACGAACTGCAGAAGTCCGAAGATCAGCCCGGTGATCAGCGGCAGCACCTTCACGAAGACGATGTTCTTCAGCAGCAGGCTTTTGCCGATCACGTACATCCAGTTCGTGAACGCACCCTGGAATTCAATGTAATAATTGATCATGCCAATGCTGTAAGCCAGTGAAAGCACCGTCAGTCCGGCGATCACGATCACCGCCCAGCGCAGCTTGATCCATTCTTTGTATAAGATTGCTTTTAACATAGTGTACCTCGATTAATACTTTCCGGTCAATCCGATGAAGGCCTCTTCCAGGGTCATGGGGATCTCGGCGATCTCGCTGACGCTGATGCCCAGGGATTTCAGGTGCGCCTTGATGTCGTTCAGGGATTTGAAGGAGTACAGCGTGACCTTGTCGTTGACATATTCGACATTCGTCACCACCTTGTCATCCGCGGCAATATGGCCGATGGCGTTCTGGTTCCTGAACTCATAGCGGTGGAACCCTTCCTTCAGGGCGACCAGCGGCATTTTCAGGAGCAGTTTCTGATGTCCCATGATGATCGTATCGTCGACGACCTTCTCCACATCCTGAATGATATGGGAGGTCAGGAAGACCGTTTTGTTCTTTTCCCGGACATATTCCTGGAGATAGTCGATGAACAGGGCGCGGTAGCCCGGGTCCAGTCCCATCGAATAATCGTCGAGGATCAGCAGTTCGGGGTCCTGCGCAAAAATAAGGCCGAGCACGACCTGCGAGCGCTGGCCGCAGGACATGTTCTTGATCTTGTGGTTGTCCGACAGGCCGAGCTTGCCCATCAGATCCCAGTAATAGTCCGCCTTCCAGTTCGGGAAGAAGCGCGAATAGAAATTCTCCACCTGCCGGATGGTCATAAAATCATAGGCAAGGTGGCCTTCGTGCAGCAGTCCGATCTTCTGACGGGTGGCGGGTGAAAGTTTGTGCGACTCTTCGCCGAAAACGAGGCACTGCCCGCTGGTGGGGCGCAGGAAGCCCATCAGAATATTGATGGTGGTCGTCTTTCCCATGCCGTTCTTGCCCAGGATACCAAAGATCCTTCCCTTTTCTACGCTGAGGTTCAGATCGTTCAGAACCAGCTTGTCACCGTAGTAGTGGGTCAGGTTCTTGCATTCAATAACGTGTTCCATACATGATCCCTGTTAAAGTAGTTAATTGTCGATTCGAATATAGTATTTTTAGTCCTTGATGACATAGAAAAATATTGCATATGATGAAAATTAATTAATAGATTAGTCAAATAATCGAAATTATCAAGGATAACGTGAAGAAAATGAAACGAATTGTTATCACCCTGCTGCTGATCACCCTTTCGCTTACCCGCTTTTCCCCGGCTGCGACCGTGCGCGGATATGTGCGCGCCTACGACGGAAACGCCCCGATCGCCTCGGCGCTTGTGGCGATCGAACCGCAGAAAGGCACCGATTTCCGGGCGCAGACCCACACCGACCCGGACGGCTTTTTTGAGTTCAGGAACGTGCCGGAAGGGGTTTACAAGATCGCGGGCATGAAAGAATGCTACTACAGCAACAGTCTCTTCGATTTTTATGTCAGCGGCGTCGGACTCTATGAGGTCAAGGTCCGGCTGATCCTGAACGAAAAGGGCGGGGACGACCTGTCCTACTGCTTCATGATCGGCGGGATCGAGGTGGAAGCCAAGGGACGGGACATCCTTCCCGAGGAGATCGCGACGACCCGGAAGATCGATTCGGGGGAGATCGACCACCTTCAGGCCTCCAACCTCGGCGATGTGCTGACCCTGGTGCCCGGGGTGGAGAAATCCGGCCAGATGGGCCTGGCGAAACAGCAGAACGTCGGATTGCGTAAAGTGAAGCGCAGCGACAGCGGCCTGTACGGATTCGATTCCTTCGGCACGAGCGTGATCGTGGACGGGAACGAGATCTCCGGCGACGCCCAGGCGGCGGGATACGTCAGCGGCTCCGGCGAGCAAAGCGGTACGGACCTGCGCATCATTCCCGCCGACAATATTGCCTCGGTGGAAGTGATCACGGGCATTCCGTCCGTCGAATACGGGAATTTCACCGACGGCATCGTCAAGGTCGAAACGAAAAAGGGACAGGTCAGCCGCCGCTTCAAGGCCAAGATCAATCCCGACACGAAGGGCTTCAGTTACAACGGGGGGCATAAATTCAAGGAAGCGGTCTTCGATTACCATGTCAATTACAGTTACAGCGAACGGAACCTGCGCAAGACCGGCGACGAATATCAGCGTCTTTACGGAAGCGCGAACCTTTCCCGCTCTTATTTCAACGACAAGCTTGATGCGCGCCTGGGGGCGACCTATACGCGGATCTTTGACGACGAAGAGCCCAACGACGAATACCGGATGCAGAATACGAACCGCGGCTACCGCGCCTCCGGGAAGGTCGACCTGAAATACAAGGCAAAAAAGAACATACGCTATGATATCTTTGCCGGCATCGACCTGGACGTGGAAGACGTGGTCAAACAGAAAATGGTCGTCGACCAGCTCTTTCTGCCCTACGGGACCGATATCAGCGGCATCGACACCAGCTATTGCTCCATCGTTCCCCTGCGCGATACGGTCTTTGTCGCCGGAACGGATTCCATCCTGCGCATCGACAGCCTTCTGATGGTCTACCCCTTCAATGCGACGGCATCGCAGAAGGGAAAGGAATGGGACATCTCCTTTAAGCTGAAACGTTCCTCCGACTTTGCCTGGGGGGATACGAAGCACAATCTGCTGTTCGGGCTTGAGACCGATTACGAAAAGAACAGCGGCGAAGGCGTCGTGCTGGACTCGACCTTCAACTATTACGGAAAATCTTCAACGAAGCGGTCCTACTCCTTTGACGACTTTCCGGCGAACCTGAAATTCTCCTTCTATGCCGAAGATAAAATGAACTTTGATCTCTTCAAACGCCGGATGGATATCCTCTTCGGGATCCGTTACGACCTCTTCAATCCCGAGCGCCTGCGCCTGTCCTTCGACGAAGGGTTCTCGCTCTTCGACGCGAAACAGGGCGATTTTTTCAGTCCGCGCTTCAATCTGAAATACCAGCTCAGCGACGACCTCGCCCTGCGCGCCGGAACCGGGCAGAGCGTGAAAGCGGTCTCGCTGACCCAGATCTACCGCGTTCCGAAGCATATCGCCTACTATGATACGGTGTCCCAGCAGCAAACGGAAAAGATCCTGTACCAGGTCAACGAGTACCTGAAGTCCTATGTATCGCAAAAGACCGAAGCCTCGCTGGACTGGAAAGTGAACCGGATGGTGGGCGTCTCGCTTACCGGCTATTACGCCAAGACCAAGGACCGGCCGCGCAGCGTCACCTACCCGGAAGGCTACGAGATCAATCCCGATACGATCAACACGGAATATTCCTACGCCGTGTATGAGAATGTCGGCTGGGAGGAAGACTACGGACTGGAGCTCACCTTGCGGACCAACCGGATCCACGACGTGAAGTATGCCATCAACGCGACCTACCGCTACAGCAATTCCGGCGGGGACAACCTGACCTACGATCCGGACTACCGTTCCACTTCGGCCGAATGGGAACTCTGGTACCCCTCTCCCCGGGTCTGGCAGAGCAAGCTCGTCCTGGACGGACAGGCCAGCTACCTGAACCAGCGTTTCGGCCTGTGGGTGACGATGGACATCCAGTACACCCCCTTCTATAAAAAGCAGACCGTCTACAGCAGCAACGGCTTCGAATCGGTCAACGAATACAATGACCCCTATACCTTTTATCAGGGCATGTACTACTGGTACGATGCCGAAGAATACAATTACACGGGCCAGTGGCTCATCAACCTGCGCATTTCAAAATCACTGGGTCCGAATACCGAAGTGTCCCTGTATATCAACAACTTCTTCGATAACCGCGCACGCTTTATCAGTCCTTACACCGAATCGGAGATCGAACTGAACTCCCCCATCTATTACGGTCTGGAAATGAGCGTACAACTGTAGAGGCCACATGAAAAGAAAACTACACCACATCGTCTTACTGTCGCTTGCACTGCTGCTGGGCGTTTCCTGTCTGCTGTTCGAGGACAAACCCCTTGCCGTTGACGGGAACCTGACGATCCGCCTGCAGTTCTCCGCGCCCTCGGAGGAGGATTCCTCGCTGAGCGTCCCGGTCGCCGGCCTGGATGTGCTGATCTACACCCGCGACTACAACATCCCCGAACTGGAAGCCGTCACGGATTCCGCAGGCAGCGTGTGCTTCGAAGGACTGCCCTACGCGCACTACAATGTGGAGTCCCACGCGGTCTTTCGCCCGAACAGCTACACCGAAATTGAAATGGTCGGGGCGAAATCCCTCATCCTCACCGTGGATTCCATCGGGACCGACAGCGTGTATTCCGACACCGTCATGCTCGAAAAATCCAAGCGCGGCCTGAAGATCAACGAGGTTTACACCTCGGGTCCGCCCAACAACATCTTCTATTTTTACGACCAGTTCTTTGAACTGTACAACGGACTTTCCGAAAGGATTTACCTCGACGGCATGATCTTCCTGCGCTTGCGCTCCTCGGCCCTCGACGCCGACACCCTTTCCGTCACCTATATCTATCAGTTCCCCGGCACGCCGGGCACGGGACGGCAGTATCCGCTGGAACCCGGCGCGTTCGCGGTGCTGGCCGGCAATGCCTTCGACCACAATCTGATCGGGCCGATCCGGGGAAAAACCGTCGACCTTTCCCATGCGGACTGGGAATTCTACAACATGATCGAGGCCGGCGCCTATGACAACCCGAACGTTCCCAATCTGACCTCCAACAACGGCCGGGTCTCCCAGGCGAGCAAGGTGGACTTCATGGTCGGACTGACCGGGGACGGGCTGGCTCTCTGCGACGGAACGGATTACGATCAGACCGACGGGATCGATTGCCGGACGGTCATCGATTGCGTTGAATACAGCTCCTCGCCGGACCATATCAAAGAAGTGCCGACCGCCCTGGACGCGTCCTACGGCGGGGTGGGGCAGCTGAAATATGCGGGGCAATCCCTCGAGCGCATCCGCCCGGGATTCGACACCAACAATTCCGCGATCGACTTCGTGATCATCTCCAAACCGACACCGGGATACCATCATGAATAAAAAAACGATCGCATCCCTCCTGCTTCTGGCCGCTTTCTCCTTTGCCGCCGCGTTTGAGAACAGCCTCATCCGGCTTCCGCAGTTTCAGGATAAAACCGAGGAGCCCCTGAGCGCCTATGCGCTGACAGGCAATCCCGCCGCCGCGCTCTGTCCGGAAAACGTTCAGATCCTCAGGCTGGGGACGGCCTTTTCCACCCTCGGGTACCGGCGCGCCTACGATCCCGCCGCCACCCGCCTCTACCGGGCGGATTTCACGACCCTTCGCCGCATTGACGACCGATCCTTTTTTTCCACAAACATCAGTTATGACGAGTACCGCCAGCGGGATATCTTCGCCTCCATGGAGAAGGACTTTTACGACGATTACTTCAGCATGATCGATTCCACGGTGGGGAATACGGCGTACTACGGCCCCCGGCTGCAGATCCTGTACAATATCCGGCTAACGGAAAAGCTGTTCTTCGGCGTGGAAGCGGATTACGGCGTGGAACGGAGCCTCAAGGACACCTTCCCGCAGACGATCACCATCATGCGCAACAGCCATTACCGGGCCGGTTTCGATTACCGCGGCAAACGCGCCACGCTGGGCGTTTTCGGCAGGTACTACGACGACCAGACCCATTACGAGGCCGTCAAGCAGTATTCCGAAGTCGAAACGAAAACGTATTACGGATACAATGTTTATTATAACGAACTTGCCACCTCCACGGCAAAAAAACGCCGCACGCGGAACGGACTTGAATACGGCGGTCATGCCGGATTCGGGAGCGGCACCCCGGTCTCGGTCGACATCAGCGTCTCGGGACTGCACCGCATTTCCCGGGCGGACCTGCTCCGCGGCTCCTATACCCGGGAACGCGGCCTCTGGCAGCGCCAGGGCGTGCACCTGAACGGGAACCTGAACTGGTACCCGGAAGAGGGTCCGGCCGCTGTGCGCGTCTATGCGGATTACCTGGCTTTCGAGGACTGGGGAAAATCCATGATCTCGAACGCGCTGGTCATTGAAAACGAAGAGATCCGCTCCCGTTTCGGCGCCATGCTGGTTTACCGCCCCTCCCTGGCGCAGCAGGCCTACGCCGGCGCGGAAGGCGGGACCGTCTCCTACGATTACCGCGAATATGTCTTTCCCTTTGCGGATGTGCGCGGCGGCTTCGAATGGAAATTCTACGCCGGGGCGGGCATCTACCTCGGCGCCAAAACCCGGACGACCTTCAGCCTGGGGTACGAAAAGGAGATCCCGAGATTCTACTGGAACACGACGGACTTTGAAAATATCGATGTGATAATTAACCTTGAACAATTGTTTTCTTTCGGTTATATTAATCTGAGCTTTGAATATATCAGTAAAAAACCGGCGAATGATTTAAGAACCGTGGAATCGGTGGCATTCGGGGTTTCAATTCGTCGAAAATGAAGCAACACGCAGAATAAGTAAAAAAAGTCGAAAAGGAGACTAAAATGAAAAAAGTGCTAACGATGATTGTCTGTGCATGGGTCGCTGCCCTTGCATTCGGACAATGGGAAATGGTCACCGGACCGGTCGAATTTACCAGTCCCGGCGACGCCGTAGCCTTGAACGCAACGACCTTTCTGAAGATCGCCGGTAATACCGTCAGCAAGACCACCGATTTCGGTGAAAGCTGGACGGACATCGTGCTTCCGGAAGGGGTCAGCCTCACAGCGATCGACGCTGCAAGCGAGACGGTCGTTTACGCCTGTGCGAACGGAGGCCTCGTTTACAAATCCGTGAATGGAGGCGACGACTGGACCCAGGTCGGCGATACGGCGAATTTTAAGATCGACATGAAAGTGATCGACGTCCTGGATTCCGCCAATGTCTTCATCGGCGGCGGGACAACGACACCCAAAGCCGGCTGGTTCTTCAAGACCGCCGACGCGGGGGCAAGCTGGGATACCACCCTGGTCGGGGCGGAACTGAATGACGGCGGTGTCGCGTTCACGTCGGCCACGAACGGCATCATCTTTGATGACGGTACGACCGGTATCATCCATACGACCCATAACGGCGGCGACACCTGGACGGATTATGCCATAACCCTGCCGATCGGTCTGGCGTCTAAGCGCATGTATTGCGCATCCGCGGCAGTGGGCACCTCGACCTTCCTTATCGGTGCCTATAACAATGTCATCTGGAAATCAACGGACGGCGGCGACAACTGGGCGGTATGCAGCGAGATCACCTATGCCTATGACCGCATTGTCGACATTAAAGCCTTCGATGCGAACACCTATATCGCCGCCAGCAGCGTCTCCGATCTGCTGGTCACCGCCGACGGCGGGACCAGCTGGGATACCCTGGCCATCGGAAGCGCCCAATCCTGTCAGGCGATCGCGTATTCCTCTCCGACAAACGGCATGGTCTTTTCAAGCTACGGACAGGATTACACCACGGCGGACGGAGAGACCTTTGTGCCGATGCACGAATGGCCCGGCGTCAGTTTCTTCGGCCTGGCATTCCCCTCTGAAAATAAAATCGCCGTTTCGGCGACCTTCGGCGGCGAGTTCACAATGAGCGAGGATAACGGAGCCACCTTCTCGTACCCCACCAATGCGGGTACAAAAGCGAAATCATCCTTGTTCAAAACCGTGTTCATCGACGAAAACACCGGCCTTGTGGGCGGTTCTTCCGGTTTTATCGCCAAAACGGTTGACGGCGGCGACACCTGGACGACCATCCCGACCCCGATGGCCGAACAGAGCAATAAACATATCAACATGCTGTACATTGCGCCGAACGGCGACATTTTCGCCGGCGGCTCCAGCGGACTGGTCATGAGAAGCACCGACGACGGCGACACCTGGAATCTGGTCAGCATCGGTTCGACCCAGACCGTCTACGACATGTGCGTGTTCAGCAACGGCATGGCCATGCTGGGACAGGGAAGCGGCCAGTATTCGGTCAGCACCTCGACCTCCCTGGACACCTTTGCGCTCGTCATGGATAACGGCGGCATGTCCTACCGCTCCATCGTCGAGAACGGCGAGGGCGTCATCCTTGTCGGCGCTTCGGATGCGATCTGGCGCACGACGGTCGATGCCTACGACACCCTCGAAAAGGTTTTTGACGTTCCCGGCGCCCTGGATATCTACGGCGTTGCCTTTGTGAACGATACCCTCGCTTACGCCGTCGGAGAAAAGGGCGTTGTCCTTTATTCCGAAGATGCCGGTCTCACCTGGGAAGCCGAACTGGCAGGTCCGGAAGTGACCGAGACGACCATCCAGAACCTTCAGTTCAACGGTAAAAAACTCTGGGCAGTCGGCCAGGACGGCCTCATCATGTTCAAGGATTACACCCCGCGCTATACGGTCAGGGCACACGTGAACATGTCCGTTCAAATGCGCCTGGGCAACTTTGTCCATGCCGGCCACCACCTGGATATCGTCGGTTCCTTCAACGGATGGGGAGCAGGCATTTCGATGACCGACGCCGACGGCGACAGCATTTATTCAGCCGAACTGGGTGAATTTGAAGAAGGCGTTACGCTGAGCTTCAAATGCCGCCGCAACGGTTCCTGGGACAATACCGAGGAATTCCCCTTCGGCGGCAGCAACCGCGAATACGTGGTCATCGCCGAAGACGATCAGGATATCCCCGTTTTCTTCTACAGCGACGTCACCGAAGTGGCGGTGAACGGTGTTCCGGATACCTATGCGATGGCGCAGAACTATCCGAACCCCTTCAACCCCGCCACGACGGTCAGCTTCCAGATACCGGCAAGCGAACTTGTTTCGTTGAGCGTCTACAACCTCACCGGCCGCAAGATCGCCGATCTGGTCCATGCGCAGCTTGAAGCGGGTTACTACCATGTCGATTTTGACGGAAGCATGCTCCCGAGCGGTATTTACATTTACCGCCTCACCGCGGGTGAATTCTCTTCCGTGAAGAAAATGACACTGCTTAAGTAAAGAATCCGGAAAATAAAAAAAGGGCTGAATTTCAGCCCTTTTTTATTTTCATCCTGCAACAATTATTATATATTAAACCGGTAATAAAAGGGACTAAGCATGAAAAAGAAGTGGTTTCATAACAAGACCAGAATGATCGTTCAATTGGCCGTTCTGGCACTGATCGCCGGCACGCTGATCGTTGCCGCCTTCAACCCCAACCTGAACCCGGATTATGAAAAGTATTGCCCTTTCGGCGGTATCATGTCTTTCGGTTCCAAACTGAATATCGGCTCCATGTCCTGCGCCATCAGCGAAACGCAGGTATTCATCGGACTGGGGATCGCCCTGATGATCGTCCTGGTCGGCAAGCTGTTTTGCGGCTGGCTGTGCCCGGTCGGTACCGTGAGCGAGTGGCTCAACAAGCTGGGGGTCCGCCTGGGGATATCCATCACTCTCAAAGGAATTATCGACCGGATCCTGCGGCTGGGGAAATATGTCCTGCTCTTTTTTGCAGCCTATATCACCATGAACAGCTCGGAACTCTGGTGTAAAAAGTTCTGTCCCTATTACGGCTCGGTAACGGGATTCGATGTCGATACCGTTCTGCTGTTCTCCCTGCTCGCGATCGGAGCGGTGGTGATCGGCTCGATCTTCATCAAGAAATTCTGGTGCAAATACGCCTGTCCGCTGGGCGCCCTGAGCAATGTGTTCGCGAACTTCATCATGACCGGACCGATCATCCTTCTCTACGTGATCCTGCTGCTTGCGGGGGTGAAGATCGGCATTCTCTGGCTGCTGCTCGCGCTGATTGCCGCCACCGCGCTGACGGAATCCCTGCGTTTTAAGTTCTTTTCGATCTCCCCCTTCATGATCCGGCGGAATTCCACCTGCACCAGCTGCAAGCTTTGCGACGGGAATTGCCCCGAGGGCATTGCGGTCAGCGAATACGATAAGGTAACCCATCCCGACTGCACCCTCTGCCTGGATTGCGTGAAATCCTGTCCCGTCAACGAGACTCTGAAGGTCCGGGGCGGGAAATGGATGCCGCCGGTCGTTCTTGCACTGGTGATCGCGCTGGCGCTTCTGTTCGCAAAACAATTCCC
>JAFGVT010000105.1 GCA_016937825.1 Fidelibacterota bacterium
CTGGACTTTCTGGTCGTTTCCGCGATCGCCATGATCAATCTTTCGCTGGTTTCCGCGAATCTCATTCCGCTCCTTATCATCGTCCTCTTCGGCATTCTCTGGAACGTTTTCTGCGTGATGTTCCTGGCCAGACGTCTCCTGCCGGATGCCTGGTTCGAACGCGCCATCGCGGAAATGGGACAGTCCATGGGCGTAACGGCCACCGGGCTTCTGCTCCTGCGCGTGGTGGATCCCGAACAGCAGACCCCGGCCTACCAGGCATTCGGCTACAAACAGTTGCTGCATGAACCGTTCATGGGCGGCGGACTCTGGACCTCGCTGGCCGTGCCGCTGTGCATTATGGGCGGAGGGAAAACCGTGTTCATGATCTCCCTTGCCGCGATCGCGGCCTGGCTGCTGATCTGGAGGCTGCTCTTCAGAAAGGGGATCCGTGCGGAAAAAGAGAATAAATAAGGTGACAAGGTTCCGCAACAACAGTACATTCGGACTATATTAAAGGTATCCTATGAAGAATTTGCATAAATTGGTTTTGCTGGCGCTTTGCCTGAAGCTGCTTCCGGCACTCGAGATCACGCACTTTGAACCCCCGAACTGGTGGGCGGACATGGAACGCGATACGGTCAGCGTGCTCGTGTACGGAGATGACTTCACCCGCTGGCAGGCCTCGCTCAAAAGTCCCGCCGCCAGACTGATCGATGCGTCCGCCTATCCGGAACGGCACTACTTCAATTTAACGCTCAAGATCAGAAAGTCCGGCGAATGCCCGGTCCTGTTCACGAACCCCGCGACCGGCGAGAAACTCACGATGCGCTTCCCCGTCCTTCCGCGGGAAGCGCATACGGTCCGGACGATCGATGCTTCGGATGTTGTCTATCTCTTAATGCCGGACCGCTTTGCGGACGGTGATAAAGGCAATAATCACATACCCGGACACAAGGATCCGCTCCGCGCCGGGCACCGCTGGGGGCGCAGGGGAGGGGATCTGCGGGGCGTGATGGACCATCTGGATTATCTCGTGGAACTCGGCGTGACCGCCCTTTGGATGACGCCGGTCTATGAAAATGATTATATCAATTGCTACCACGGATATACGCCCACCCAAACCTACGCGGTCGACCCGCATCTGGGAACGACGGACACCTACAAGGAACTGGCCGCCGCCTGCCGGGAGCGGGGTATCAAACTGATCCAGGACCACATCGTCAACCATATCGCTCCCACCCATCCGATCGCCGTGAACCCGCCGTCCCCGGAATGGCTTAACGGGAGTCTGACCGAGCACGAGAACTGCAATTACCGTATCATGGATATCACCGATGTCTACGGAAGCGAAGAGCAGCGTTCGCTGCCTGTCAAAGGATGGTTTGCGGGCTATCTTGCGGATATGAATATGGAGCATCCGCCCGTTGTGGATTACTGGATCCAGCATGCGATCTGGTGGATCGAGACCGTCGGACTGGACGGGATCCGCCAGGATACCTACGCCTATTCCGATCTGGAAGGTCTCAGCCGCTGGGCGAATGAACTGAAACGGGAATATCCCGGGCTCTTCATTGTCGGCGAGATCATGGATTTCGACCGCACGCGCCTGGCCTATTTTTTCAATGACCGGCAGAACAATTACCTTTCCTCGATCGCCGATTTCGGGTTCTCGAGCATGATATACCAGCTGATCGTTGAGAACATAGCCCCCGAAGAATTTTACCGCGAAGTATCCAACGACCATATTTACCGCGATCCCAACATGATGCTCACCTTTATGGACAATCATGACATGGGCCGTTTTTATTCTGCGGTCGGCGGGGACCTGAGCGCCTATCTCAACGCGTATACCCTGCTCTTCGGCATGCGCGGCATTCCGCAGATATATTACGGGAATGAGATCGGCATGTCCGGCGGGCACGATCCCGAGAACCGCAGGGAATTCCCCGGCGGTTTTGACAATGCGGATCACAACGCCTTTCTGCAAAGCGGGCGAACTGACCGCGAGAACCGTATCTTTGACCAGTTCAGGGCCTTTACGGATTTGCGGAAACACTATCCGTCCCTGTTCACCGGACCGATGCGGCATGCGCTGCTGGATGAGGTGTACTGCGTGATCCGCCGGGACGAAGGGTCGGGAACGGCTCTGTTCCTGGCCTACAATGCCTCCGGGACTTCCCGGGAAGTGTCCCTGGCACAGGTGTTAAAAGGAAACTATGTTTCAGCGGACACCATAAAATCTCCGCTAAACGGAAGTGCCCTGCTGGACCTGCAGAACAGGACCCTGGTCCTTCCCGCCAAAGAATCCCTGATGCTTATATTAAAATGAAAAACCGGATGTCCGGCATGAAAAGAACCGGTGTAAGAACGATCTCACGTATCGTTTCTTTTTATATTGAATCGGGTTGCTTAACAGGAAAGAATTCCGCCGTTTCCCCGTGGAACATGATCACCGTATCCGCTTAGAGGAAGGTCCTGATAAGCTGTTCGATATTGCCGATCGAGGTCAGCTTGTAAACGACCTGCGTTCCCTTGCGCTTTCCCTTGATGATACCGACAGCTTTCATCTTTGCCAGATGCTGCGACACGGTTGCCTGCGGAATGTCCAGACAGGTCTGCATCTTCCCCACATTGGACGGTCCCTCCCGAACAAGACCCTGAAGAATGCATAAACGAACAGGATGAGCGATAGCCTTCAGTATTTCAGCTTTAAGCTCAAGGCTTTCATACGACTTCTTTTCTGCCATCTTATGCCCTTTCTGGTATTATGTAACATGTTAATATATATACTTTTTAGATTGGTGTCAAGCATAATACTTGTTAATTATATGATTAAAATTTTTAAAAAAATATCTTATATTGTTCATATTCGTGGAGGATACGGAAGAATGAAGAAGAACACCTTGCTTTACCTTGCTCTGGTATTGGCAATAATCGGGATCATATACAGCCTGACCGCGTTTGACCGGGCCTTTCCGATCGTAAACGTGCGCATCAGCGCCGATAAACACGACATTCTGCACAAGGCGGATTCCCTGACGCAGCGATTTGCCTTCATGGATAACGCCTTTCGCTCCGTCGCCGTCTTCGATACGGACGAACGCTTTAAAAATTTTGTCGAACTGGAGGGCGGGGGCGTCGAGGTCTTTCAGGAGATCGTGAATACGGAAATATACCATCCTTACACCTGGAGGGTGCGGCAATTCAATATCAATGAGATCCGCGAGCTGGAATATGTTTTTTCCCCCTCCGGCGATCTTCTCGGTTTCCGCCTGACGCTTCCGGACAGCTTGCCCGGAGCGGACATTGCGGACCCCCGTTCCCCGGAAGACCTGATCGTCCGGGAAACGCAGAGGGACCTGTTGCCCGATCTGAGCGATTATGCCCTGATCGAACAAAGTTCCGAATTGAAGGAGGGCGGACGACGGGACCATCTTTTTACCTACGAACGAAAGGATGCGGGCATCGGCGAAGGCAACTACCGCATGCGGATCCGGGTCAGCGGCGATGAGCTGACCCTCGTAAGTCCCTTTGTAAAGATCCCGGATGCCTTTGACCTGCGCTATGAGGAAATGCGCTCGGCAAACACGACCATTTCCCTTATCGGGCAGGCCGTCATGCTGGTTCTCTACGGGATACTTGGGGTGGGGGTTGCGCTCTTCTTCATGCTGAGAAAGAAAATACTGCTCTGGAAACCGGCGCTGAAATGGTCTGTCTTCATCGGCGTTATGGTTTTCCTTGCACAGCTGACGACGATCTCGCTCGCCTGGTTCTCGTATGACACCTCGCTTTCGTCCGCGCAGTTCCTGATGCAGCAGATCTTCATGGCCCTGCTGCAGGGACTGCTGATCGCCCTGATATTTTTTATATCCTCGATGGCGGGCGAGGGACTGGACCGCCAGGCTTTCCCCGGGCATATACAGTTCTGGAGATCCTGGTCCCCCACGATCGGAGCTTCCCGCGAGATCATGCGCCAGACGGTATTCGGATACCTGTGGGCGTTCTTCATGGTCGGATTCATTACCTTTTTCTACTGGGTCACGAACCATGTGTTTGACTGGTGGAGCCCGGCGGAGAATATGGTGGACCCCAATGTGCTGGCCTTGCCCTTGCCCTGGCTCCTGCCTGCGGCAAATTCCCTGCAGGCGGGGTTCTGGGAGGAATGCCTGTTCCGCGCGGTTCCCTTGGCGGGCGCCGTCCTGATCGGAAAGAATTTCAGAAAAAAAGGCCTCTGGATCGTCCTGGCGCTGATCCTTCAGGCGCTCATTTTCGGTTCGATGCACGCAAATTACGCGCAGCAGCCGGCCTACGCACGCATCATTGAGATGCTGATCCCCTTCGTCCTCTACGGCCTGATCTATATCCGCTGGGGATTGCTCCCGGTAGTGGTCTCGCACTTTGTCTATGATATCGTTCTGATGGCAATGCCCCTCTTTCTGCTTTCCTCCCCGGGCATCTGGCTTCACAGGATTTTTGTCATCTTTGCCGCGCTGATCCCCCTGCTGGTCGTGATCCGGCGCCGCGTTCAGGCCAAGGCCTGGTATGTGCTCCGGGAGCACGACTTCAACGCGGGCTATCGCGAAGCGGAGCCTTCCGGCAATACCGGACCCGAGAAGGAGATCCGGATCCCGGCGACGCAATCCTACCGCGCGTTTCCCGTAAGCGTGGCCGCCGCCGCCCTGCTGGGCGGGTGCGCCCTCTGGATCCTGCTGACGCCCTTCGAACAGGATGTCGCCCGGCTGGACCTTGACCGCCGTCAAGCGCTGTCCATCGCCGGCAGCTTCACGGAAAAACAGATCGGGGGATTTGACACCCTGGGATTGACGCCCTACCTGAGATGCGAGAGCGATATCGGGAACAGCGAACGCTTTGTCTGGGAGCAAAGCAAC
>JAFGVT010000106.1 GCA_016937825.1 Fidelibacterota bacterium
ACAGTTCCCCCTTTATCGGAGAAGCCGGTGCCGACACCCGCGTTCCGGAGATCAAAGCGGAATGTATCGTTCCTGAAGCGGCGCGCGAAGCCGTAAAAGCCGCGCTGATCGGCGCCCACCCCTATGAAGAACCGGCCTTTCATTTTATCCCGATCAGCCGGTGAACGGGCGAAAAATATTGGATGACGAAGCATTTTCGCTTATATTTCACGATGTATAAAAAGATGGTAACATGGGAAAGATCGTAGTCATAGCAAATCAGAAAGGCGGGGTAGGGAAGACCACGACCGCGATCAACCTCGCGTCCTCCCTGGCTGTCATGGAAAAACGCATCCTGATCGTCGATATTGATCCTCAGGCAAACGCATCCTCGGGGCTCGGGCTCGATCTGAGCAAGATCGACACCACCATCTACGATGTCCTGCTGGAAAAAGTGCCCTATCAGGATGCCGTGCAAAAAACATTTCTCGAATACCTTGATATTCTGCCCTCGAACCAGGACCTGGTCGGTGCCGAGATCGAAATGGTGAACATGATCTCCCGCGAAACCCGCCTGCGGAAAGCCCTGAAGCCCGCCAAGAACGACTATGACTTTATTTTCATCGATTGCCCGCCTTCCCTGAGCCTTCTGACCGTGAACAGCTTTACGGCGGGCGATTCCGTGCTGATCCCCATCCAGTGCGAGTATTTTGCCCTGGAAGGGCTCACCCAGCTGCTGAACACCATCCGGCTGATCCAGAAGAACCTCAATCCCCAGCTTGACCTTGAAGGCATTATCCTGACCATGTACGATTCGCGCCTGAACCTGAGCAAAATGGTCGCGGAAGAGGTCCGGAAATACTTCGGCGACAAAGTCTATAAAACCATCATATCCCGTAACGTGCGTTTAGGGGAAGCGCCCAGCTACGGACAGCCGATCATTTCCTTCGACATTCATTCCTCGGGTGCAATGAACTACATGCAATTGGCTGAGGAGTTCATACATGGTAAAAAGTAAAGCCCTGGGCCGGGGCCTGGACGCCCTGATCCCGACATTCCAGCCGGATGCGGACAGCGGGAGCGATACGCCGGTCCGGGAGATCGGCATTCACGCGATCGAACCCAACCCCTATCAGCCGCGCCGCGAATTTTCGCAGGAAGAACTGGACGAACTGGCTCAGTCCATCCGGGAACGCGGACTGATCTCGCCGGTCACGGTGACGGAACGGAACGGAAAATACGTTCTGATCGCGGGCGAGCGCCGGCTGCGCGCCTGCAAACAGCTCAATATGAGCACCATTCCCGCGTATTTCCGTGAC
Organism: Fidelibacterota bacterium; assembly: GCA_016937825.1. Lineage (GTDB taxonomy): Bacteria > Fidelibacterota > Fidelibacteria > Fidelibacterales > Fidelibacteraceae > M50B103. Next base: position 1,299 of record JAFGVT010000106.1, read on the forward strand.
GTGGAGGGCGACGAGGAACTGATGGAGCTGGCGCTGATCGAAAATGTACAGCGCGAGAACCTGAATCCCATCGAAGAGGCCATGGCCTATCGCGCGCTGATCGAACGGTACGGATTGTCCCAGGAAACGGTTGCAGAGCGGATCGGAAAAAAACGCAGCACCATCGCCAACAGCCTGCGTCTGCTCAAACTCCCCCAGGAAGTCCGCGAAAGCCTTGTTGCCGATGAGATCACCCCGGGGCACGCCCGGGCGATCCTGGCGGCGGCAAGCCCCGCCCTGATGATCAGGGTCTGGCAGCAGATCGTCAAACGCGGCCTCAGTGTCCGCGAGGCCGAGCGCCTGACCCAAAAGAGCGAGCCGGGAACGGCGGATCCCTCATCAAAGCCGAAAGCGAACCGGCGTCAGGATGCTTCCCTGCTCAAGCTGGAAAGCGCTCTTCAGCAGGTACTCGGAACCAAGGTGCGCATTCATCACCGGAACCCCGGCGGAAATATCGAGATCAGTTATTATTCAATGGAAGATCTGGAACGCATTCTGGAGCTTCTCGAATCCGGCGCTCATGAAAACAAATAAGGTTACATTCATCTTTCTTCCCCGGAATGAAGGCGAACAGAAAACCCTGACCCTGCATTACCGCTTATTTTTCCTTTTAAAGATCGTCGCTGTCCTCCTGGTCGTCCTCCTGGCCTTGTCTTACCTGGTCCTGATACCCCGGGCGAAGCGCTATACCGCCTATAAGGAAAAGATCGAAACTTACCAGACCCAGGAAGCCCAATTGATGCAGCTACTTGAGGATGTGAACCATATGAAGCAGTTCAACACCTACATGCGCGAGCTGATCGGACTCGATATTTTGCAGGACGAACAAGATTATTCCGCTTTGGTCCCGGAATCCGCAACACAGGAAAAGGACAGGTATCTGTCCGTCACGCCGGAACTTCCGCCTGCCCGGGGCCTGATCACCAATAAATTTTCCAGCGGCCCGAAACGGCACTACGGGATCGATATTGCAGGGAAGATCGGGGACCCCGTGCGTGCCACCGCGGACGGGCTGGTCGTCTTTGCCGGATGGACCCCGGAATTGGGAAATATGGTTGTCATTTCTCATCCCGATGATTATATTAGCGTTTACGGTCACAACGACCGCTTGAATGTGCAGGAACGTCAGAGGGTCAGGAAAGGCGAGCTGATCGCACTGCTGGGCAATACCGGCTACAGCATGGGCCCGCACCTGCATTTTGAGATCTGGCATCACGGACTGGCAGTCGACCCCCTAAAGGTCATTCCTGAATACACGGTCAAAAATTGAGGATAAAAGCCATGACAATGAAAGAAAAACCCACTTACACCATCATCGGGACCAATACGGTCATTGACGGACCGGTCCACGTTAACGGTGACATCATTATCGGGGGGACCATCAAGAACAATATCGATGCAAAAGGCATCGTGCGCATCCCCGAGGGCGGTTTGGTCGACGGAAGCATCCGGGCGAAAGAAGTCCACCTGAACGGTCAGGTGACCAAAGGGATCTATGCGGAAGAGAAGATCGTTCTCGGTGTCAAATCGAATTTTTCCGGTGAACTGGTGACGAAAAAACTCGTGGTTGAAGAAGGCGCGAGCATCTCGGGAAAAATGCAGGTCTCGGAAAAAAAGACCGGGAAAATCATTGAAGAATCAGAATAGGAGCTAGAATGAACGTTAAACTGGACAGCCTGATCGAGAAGATCAAAGCCGAGGGTGTCGATACCGCCAAAAAACAGGCAGAGAAGATCGTTTCTGCCGCAAAGAGCGAAGCGGACGGGATCATTAAAAAGGCCAAAGAGCAAGCTGAACAGCATCAAAAGAACGCCGAAACCGAAGCAGCGGCCTACCGGAAGAACGCAGAGGTCGCCATTCAGCAGGCTGCCCGCGACACCGTTCTGGTCCTGAAGGAAAAACTCACCGCCCTGTTCGAACAGGCGCTCATGGCGGACATTGACGTCACCCTGGATGAAACGTTTTTGAAGGACCTGATCGTCCGCTTTGCCGAAATATGGGCAAAGGACGATGATATCCGGGTCCTGGTGAACGGCGTTGACCCCAAGGCCTTCGCGGCAGAGTTCAAAGCCTCCCTTTCGAAGCATGTTAAAGGGGATGTCGACATCAAGCTTGACAAAAAGATCACCCGCGGCTTCCGGATCGGGAAAAAAGGCGAGAACCTTTTCTACGATTTCACCGACGAAAGCATCCTGGATGCCCTGCGTGTCTTTCTTAACCCCAAATTAGCAGAGCTGTTAACGTAAACGAGAAATCATCCGATGGATAAATACATCTATTTTGCTGCTGAAATGTCCCTGCTGAAATGGGGTTCCGAGCAGTTCATGTCCGAAGCGTCCTTTCTCGAAGAAGCCCAAAAATGGATGAGTCCCGCTGACCTGACGTATTTGAACGAGGCCCGGATCGACCGCTATGATCCGCATAAAACCCCGGGCATTTACACGGATTATCTTGAGTTTGAACTGACGCTCCGCGAGGAACTTGCCCGGTATCGCCGGGCCGCAAAAGAAGGGTATGACTACAAGTTCGTCCATATCCCGCCTTCGCTGATCAAGGAAGGCAATCCTCTCGAGAACGAACTGAATCTTATGAAATACCGCTGGCAATGGTTGGAAGAACGGGAATTCGCGCACTATTCCGATCCCGATTTTTTCGTCCTGTATTTTTTAAAACTGCAGATCCTGCAGCGTGCGGCACGCCTGAAACAGGAAGCGGGCGAAGCGGCGTTCTCGTCGCTGATCGCATCAAAAACAGAAAATTCAGAAGGATCGGGATCCGGATCCCGCAAATAGAATGGAGTCAAGATGGCCAATAAACTATTAGGACATATCACCGCGATCAACGGCAACATGATCGAAGTCGCTTTTGAAGAAAGCGTTGTTCAAAACGAGGTCGGATATGTGCTTGTCGGCGAGGAACGTTTAAAATCGGAAGTGATCAAAATAGCCGATAACACGGCATATCTTCAGGTTTACGAGATCACCAAGGGCCTGAAGGTCGGCGATGAGGTGGAATTCACCGGAGAACTGCTGTCGGTCACCCTCGGCCCGGGCCTTCTGTCCCAGGTGTACGACGGCTTGCAGAATCCTCTGCCCGCGCTGGCGGAAAAATACGGGTTCTTTCTGCCCCGCGGCGTGGTCCTGGATGCGATCGACGATACCAAAAAGTGGCATTTTACTCCCACCGCAAAAAAAGGGGATACCGTCTACAAAGGTTCTCCCGTCGGATGGGTGCCGGAAGGCATTTTTCAGCACAAGATCATGGTGCCCTTTGACCTGGAAGGCGAGTATACCGTCGCGTCCGTGGCCAAAGAAGGCGATTACGACCTTCGGGAAACCGTTGCCGTGATCCTGGACGCCAAAGGGGAGGAGATCAAGGTCCGCATGTCCTTTGAATGGCCGGTCAAGATCCCCATCAAGGCCTATACCCGCAAAATGGTCCCCACCGAACCCATGGTGACCAAGGTCCGCATCGTGGACACCTTTTTTCCCGTCTGCAAGGGCGGCACCTACTGCATTCCCGGACCTTTCGGTGCGGGCAAGACCGTGCTGCAGCAGCTGACCAGCCGCTATGCGGATGTCGATATCGTGATCCTGGCGGCCTGCGGCGAGCGCGCGGGAGAGGTCGTGGAGACCCTCCGGGAATTCCCGGAACTGGAAGACCCGCGCACCAAAAAATCGCTGATGGAACGGACCGTTATCATCTGCAATACCTCTTCCATGCCCGTAGCGGCACGCGAGGCCTCCGTATACACTGCCACCACCCTGGGCGAATACTATCGCCAGATGGGGCTGGATGTGCTGATCCTTGCCGATTCGACCTCCCGCTGGGCTCAGGCCATGCGCGAGCTGTCGGGCCGCCTGGAAGAGATCCCCGGTGAGGAAGCGTTCCCCGCCTATCTCGAATCGCGTATTGCCGAATTCTACGAACGTTCAGGCTATGTCGAACTCCCGGACGGCTCCTTCGGCAGCATGACCATCGGGGGCACCGTTTCCCCCGCGGGCGGAAACTTCGAAGAACCCGTAACCCAGGCGACGCTGAAAGTGGTGGGCGCCTTTCACGGACTGTCCCGCGCCCGTTCCGATGCGCGCAAATTCCCGGCGATCGACCCTCTTGACAGCTGGACAAAATATAAGGGGATCATTGATCCCGAAAAGGTGCTGAAGGCCCACCATATCCTTCGGCGGGGAAACGAGGTCCATCAGATGATGATGGTGGTCGGCGAAGAAGGCACCTCGATCGACGATTTCGTCTATTATCTGAAGAGCGAATACCTTGATTCGGTGTACCTGCAGCAGAACGGCTTCGATCCGGTGGACGCGGTCAGCGACCCGGAACGCCAGAAATACATGTTCGATAAAATATACGCCGTTCTCTACACGGATTTTCATTTCGACTCCAAGGATGCGGCGCGCCGCTTCTTCAACGACCTCCGGCAGATGACCCTTGACTGGAACTATATCAAGATGGGCACCGACGAGTTCGATAAAAAAGAAAAAGATATCGACAAGCATATCGGCAGTATCACCGCATAAACCCGGTTTCATAACGACCTGAAGAGGAGCATGGAATAAATGAAGAAAGTCTATAATAAAATATTGAGCATTGTCGGGAACGTGATCAGCGTCCGCGCCCGGGGCGTGAGCAACGAAGAGCTTGCGGAAGTGAAAACGAAGCGCGGCACCTCCCTGGCAAAGGTCATCAAGATCAGCAACGACCTGGTATCCCTGCAGGTCTTTGCGGGCAGCCGCGGGATCTCGACCGATGACGAGGTGCGCTTTCTCGGCAGGGCGATGAAGGTCTCCTTCAGCGACGCCATGCTCGGACGCATCTTTAACGGAAGCGGCGAGCCCATGGACAAAGGGCCCGCGCTGAGCGAGAATCTCATCGAGATCGGCGGACCCTCCGTGAACCCTTCAAAGCGCATTATTCCCAAGCGCATGATCCGGACAAACATCCCGATGATCGACGTGTTCAATTCCCTGGTCGTTTCCCAAAAACTCCCCATTTTTTCCATATCCGGGGAACCCTACAACGAACTTCTGGCACGCATCGCCCTCCAGGCCGAGGTCGATATGATCATTCTGGGGGGCATCGGCCTGAAATTCGACGAATACATGTATTTCCGGGACGAACTGGAAAAGGGCGGGGCGCTCAGCCGCTCCATTTTCTTCATGCACACCGCCGCAGACCCGGTCGTGGAAGGCCTGATGGTCCCCGACCTCTGTCTTGCCGTTGCGGAACAATTCGCCCTGAACGGCAAAGACGTTCTGGTCCTGCTGACGGACATGACAAACTTCTCGGACTCCATGAAGGAGATCGCGATCACCATGGAACAGGTG
>JAFGVT010000107.1 GCA_016937825.1 Fidelibacterota bacterium
CCGGGATCTGGCGCATCCTGCGGTGATAGGAAACGCATTCGCAGCACATGCCTTTTCTGGAACAGGGGTAAGTGCAGGCGCACACGCTTAGATTTTCGGTCCTGTTGCATTCCATTTCAGTCCCTTTTTCTTCTTAAAACCTCTTCGCCCATCGGCATGGCCTTGCTGGGTTTCCGGTGATCCGACGCCGAGGGGAACACTTCGTACAAGCCTCTGAGCATGACCGCCTTAAGGGGGGATACCCCTTTCCGGACATCATCGCCGACCCCGGGATTGTCCAGGACACGTTGAACAAAGAACATAAGCATCCAGACCAGGGCGAACACGCTTAAAACGCTTTTATCGGTGACGGGGTCAGCGGTCAGACGGGTAAAATCCCAGGAGAGCCAAGAGCTGACCATAAAGCCCTCCAAATACCATAAGACGCCCATCACGGGGAACATCAGCAATACGAGCAGATTGGCGATCGCAAGCCCGTGCTGCGCATCCTTCCGGAACAGCAGCTGTGCCTGGGGCAGATGGACGAAGACCGTCCAAACCGGACCGAAGAACAGCAGGTAGGATTCCAGGATGGCAAGGCCCTTCCCTCCCCGGAACCCGAGGAAAAGGGAATAGTCGTGTCCGAGTATCACGAACGAGGCGGCGGTCAGGATACGCCAGATATCGCTGCCGAAACTCCAGTTCATGATGTGGCGGATAAGCAAAACGGTCAGCAGGCCTTTGCCCATATCGAGGACAAGGGCAATGATCCCCGGCAGCGGCCCGACGGTCACAAAGACATTGGTCGCACCGGAATTTGCGCTTCCGACCTTCCTTAGATCGGTCCCCGGCTTAAACGCGGAAGCGATAAGCTGGGAAAAGGGGATGCTCCCCATGAGGTAAGCCAGAATGAATACTCCGGACAGTTTAAGAGCTTCCATGCTAATCCCTTAGATCGTATTCCTTGATCTTCCGGTACAAGGTGCGTTCGCTCATTCCCAGGGCCTGGGCGGTCTTTCTTTTTGAACCGTAAAAGCGTGCCAGCGTCCGGGAGATCATATCGCGTTCCACTTCCTGCATCGTACGGTCGTCCGGGGAGAGGTCAACCTGGATCTCATGGGCGTCGGATTGCTGAATATAGCGTGAGATATCCTTCATTTTGTTCATGGTGACTTCATCTTTCACATCGACGAATGAAAGTTTTTGCTTGATCTCCTCCACATCCTGGCGGATCAGGAAAAGCTGGCGCAAAATAAGCTCCCGCTCGACCTGTTCGGTCTCTTTGTTCACCCTGACCGGAAAACGCGTATCGTACATGAAATTTCCGTTGCCCTCGCTGTTTCCCAAATGATGCCGGATAGTCTCGGGGCGAATGATCTTGTCTTCCTCGAGAACGAATACCGACTGGACAAAATTTTTGAGTTCCCGGACGTTGCCTTCCCAGGAAGCCTGGGTGATCAGGTTCATGGCCTGGGGCGTGATCGGCTTGTAAGCCAGATGATGTTCGTCGGCATACTGCATCATGAAGAATTCCGCCAGCATGGGGATATCCTCCCGGCGCTCCCTCAGCGGAGGGATGCGGATCATGATCGTTTTTAGTCTAAAAAAGAGGTCTTTCCTGAATCTTCCGGCCTGCACTTCCTCGGATAGCTCCCGGTTCGTCGCCCCGATGACGCGGACGTCCACCCTGCGGCTGGTGCTCTCCCCCACCCGTGTGATCTCACCCTGTTCCAGGGTCCGCAGGAGCTTGACCTGCGTTTCCGCCGGCAGTTCCCCGATCTCGTCCAGAAGGATGGTTCCCTTGTCGGCGGTTTCAAAGAAGCCTTTCCGGTCCTCAACGGATCCGGTAAAGGAGCCCTTTTTATGTCCGAAAAGCTCGGATTCGATCGTTCCTGCGGGGATGGCCCCGCAGTTGACGATGACATAAGGACCGTGCCGGCGCAGGGAAAGATCGTGCAGGGCACGGGCCACCAGCTCCTTCCCGACGCCGCTTTCGCCGTAGATCAGAATGCTGATATTGGAGGGAGCCACCTGTTCGATGGTCCGGATCACCTCGCGGATCTCTTCGGAAGCGCCGATGATCCCATATTTTTGTTCAATGGGTCTCATAGCCGAATAATAGGGATATCATTCACCATTTTCAAGCCTAAATTGTCATTTTGGCATATATTTTGTCATTTAAATGGTAACGGGTTATTTGAGGGTCTTAAGTATGTCTTTGGCTTCGCGGACATGCGGAATGATCTCGATGGAATTGACGGTTTCCTCGTAATAAAGCTTCGCTGTCCGCACAAGTCCCATTTTCAGGTACACGTCTCCGGTGTATTTCAGGACAATGCTCTGGTACCAGGAATATTCGATGCAGTTCATTTCATACACGCGGTTAAAGTTGTCCAGCGCTGCGATATGCTCATCCTTCAGCATGGCGCGAACGCCTTTCAGGAAGTAAAGGCGGGCGCGCCAGCCGGTGTCGTTTCGCAGCAGGCCTCCGTCCAGCAGTTTCGTGATCCGGCGGACATAGGCGTCCCCTTCCGCCCATTTTCCCTGATAATAGGCGCATTCGGCCGCAATGGCAAGGACTTCGAAGTTATCCGGGTACTCATCCAGGAATTCGCGGCACAGCGTTCTGCACCGGTCATAATCCGTCTTATCGTACAGGTAAACGTACATCAGGACGATCGCGGCTTCCCAACGGGTAAATACGGCGTGTTCGTAGGCGCTCCACAGGTCCCTGATGCCGTCGGAACTCGAATTCGCCATGAGCCCGCCCAGTCCGAAATTCCGGCCGACCACGGAAAGGTAGTAGTCAAAGGCCCCGGTTCCAAAATCCATTTCGTGGAAGGTGTTGTTGGAATAATAATCAATATATATTTTATTGGACAAGATCTTGGGGGCTTCCCGGATGATCATGAGATATTCCATCTTGTTAAGATAGACGCGCATTTTTCCGGCCAGCAGAACGGTGTAATAGAATTGCACCTGAACATCTTCCGGATGTTGAGAAAGATGGTCTTCATAAAGCGTGCGGTAGGTCCGGATGGACTTGTCCGCTTCGCCGATCATGATGTCGTATTCGGCATTTGCCAAGCCGGAGCGGACCTTGATATAGGAGAGAAAGGCATAATAAGGAAAAGGGTTTTCCTTTTGATCGATCTTTTCACGGCAGTAGGCTTCGGCTTCGTCAAAGCGGTAATTGTAGAACAGGTCGAAGGCCGTGTGAAAATCCTCGTCGAGTCCCCAAAGCGCGGTGGACAGCATCAGGCACAGCAGGGCAATGTAGCGGTAATATTTCATTTTGAAATGATGATCTTGCTCGGCACGACCCATGCGAACTTGAATCCCCGGCTCCTCATGCGTTCCTGCTGGACCTGGGCTTCTTCATTCGTCGGATAATTCCCGATCCGGACCTTATAGTTGGGCGGTTCAAAATCCACATAGACCGGCAGCGTATAGAGCGAATCCGCAAGCGCCTTCACCGCGATCGCCTCGCTGAGGTCCTGCGTGGAGATCAGCTGGATCCGGAATCCCGACGCCTCGACAAACTCCTTGTTTTCCTGTTTGGGGTCTTTTTTAAATACCTCGTCATCCAGAAAAAGGATGGTATTGAAATCCTTCATCCGGTAGGGCTTCCTGACCTTGTCGGGACTCATGAACTCCTGCTGTTGTGTCTGGGCGTGAAGTCCCGGCAGCAGGCAGAGCGCAAACAGAAATGCGTGATGGATTTTCATTTTTTTAAATTTCACCCAGATGTTTCA
>JAFGVT010000108.1 GCA_016937825.1 Fidelibacterota bacterium
TCATGAACGGACTGAACCATCTGCGCTACCGGGGACACGATGTCATGGTGCTGCAGCTCCTGGATCCCGCAGAATGGGAACTGGAGCACACGGCGAAACACCGTTTCATGGACATGGAGAACGGGGAAGAGATCAAACTGGACGTACGGCAGATCCGCGATGAATATCAGCGAAAGATCCGTGCGTTCACGGATGATATCAATTATCGCTGCGGGGAGAACCGGATCGACCATACCCTGATCCTCACGGATCAGGACTGCCGGATCGGCCTGATGAAATTCCTGAAAAAGCGCAACCGTCTCTTCTGACAACGGGCTCATTAAGAAATTAGCACAAAAATAATTTCCAGTTGACATATAAAATCGGATGACGTAATTTTACTTAATTATGCAACTCTTAAAAAGGAGAAAGAACATGTCAGTTGTAAGGCGCATGCTGTTAAGGTTTGTCATTGTTTGCCTGCTTTTTGCGGGAGGATTAGCGGCTCAGGATCTTGAGGTCATTGCCGTCCATTTCGGAAATCCCGAATATGCAAAGGTCCTGTCTCAGGAAGATTATCCCGGTTTTACCTTTTATACGACCGATGGCTCGTCGTACCGCTACCGCGAGGAACAAGCTCTTGTAATGAAAAGCCCGAACTACCTTGAGGGATACTACGGGGAAGTACCGGAGAAAATGGGTTTTTCAGCCAACTACACACGGGAAAAGGGAACTCCCGCTCCCTATGTGCGCGGCGTGATCTATCTTGTCGGAACGAACGGCGTGATCACGGCCCAGACCAGCGCCGGACAGAAGTTCAATGAAACGAATTTTTCCGAGATTTACTATGAAGATTTTGAGATATTAAAAAAGGCCGTTAAGAACCTGAAGAAAGGAAAGGTTGCGACGCCCTTGAAGGACAAAGACCGCGTCTATTTCAAATCCACCCCGGCAGGTGAACGCGAACCGTATAAAAAATCGGTGGTTGATAAAGAGGGAAAAGGTCTGGTGGGTTGGTACGTTCCCGAGGTAACCGTTTATGATGCTGAGGGGAAGGAACATAAATTAAATCAATTGACCGAAGGCAAAAATTGCATGCTGGTGTTCTATACGATGGATGCCGTGCATTACGTGGAAGCCAGCCGGAAAGACGGTACGATACTCAAGGAATGGGATGAGGTCATGCCGGTCAACCGTGCCAAGGAAATGAAGCAGGCCACCCAGAATCCCGAGGATCCCAAGGCAATGTTGACCTCCTGGGCAAAGACCATGGGTCAATCGGTAAGCGGAACCTACGATGAGTATTCCAGTGTTCTGTATTTTGCGAAAATGCTTAAAAGCAATTATAAGTAAAGCATTCATTTAAGTTATTGGAAAGCACCGGCACTTGCCCCGGTGCTTTTTATTTAGTTGGTCAATTATTGGTTAAGGAACGGGATTTTCTTTTAATGGCGGATTTATTATGTAAATTACAGCGGAAAACGATCGAAAGAAACAGATGAGAAAAAAATACGCCATATCCTTCATTCTTTTTACCGCCGCCCTGTTGGCGGCCATTCCCGCAGGATATTACGATTCGGCCGACGGCCTGAACGGGAACGATCTCCGGTTGGCATTGCATAACATCATTGACGGCCATACCCAAAAAACCTACGATTATGTCTGGACCGCCTTTGCCAGCACGGATGTCCGGCCGGTGGAAACCTACGGTCCCGAAAAGATCTGGTGCATGTATACTCACCTTGATTTTGATTACAATGAAGATCAGCAGGGCAATATTTCATCTGACGTGTACACCACCTATAACCGGGAGCATTCCTGGCCGAAAAGCTGGGCGAATGAAACCTACCCGATGTATTCCGACATTTTTCATCTCTATCCCACGCAGGCATATGCCAACACCTACCGCAACAACAATCCCTATGGAGAAGTCGGCAGTTCAGTGACCTACACCACGGAAAACGGATCCAAGCTGGGGCAAGCACGGGCGGGACTCGGATTTGCCGGTACGGTCTTTGAACCCATTGATGAATACAAAGGCGATCTGGCCCGGACCTATTTCTATATGTCAACGCGGTACTATACCGAAGATGCGGCATGGGATACCTCCGAAATGACCAACAAATGCGAGATCAAGGATTGGGCAATGTCCATGCTTCTGAACTGGCATCACAACGATCCGGTCAGTCAGAAGGAACTCGACCGTATCGAGGCGGTCTATGCCATCCAGGGGAACCGGAATCCGTTCATCGATCATCCCGAATATGCCGATTCCATCTGGAACCTTGCCAGTCCGACCTTTGCGGCGCCCACGGCCCAGACCGCGTCATCTGTATTTTCGAACGGTTTTACCGCGAACTGGTCTGCCGTCAGCGAAGCGAGCGGATATAAATTATACGTTTCCACCTCCAGCGATTTTTCCTCTCCCGTCAGCGGCTACAACCCCAAGGACGTGGGAAATGTCCAGCATGATGCCGTCAGCGGCTTGATGACGTCCACAACCTATTATTACCGGGTAGTTGCCTATAAAACGGGTGAAGAGAGCGCCTATTCGAACATCATCACCGTGACGACGTCGGCGCCGGTTGGGAGCGCGGACAGCACGAAGATCTTCTTCTCGGAATACATTGAAGGATCATCGAACAATAAAGCCCTGGAGATCTATAACGGATCGGGAACGGACATCGATCTGAGCAAAATAACCATGAAATTATATTCCAATAGCGCCGTGACCCCAAGCGCGACCGTCACCTTGAACGGAACACTGGGAAACGAAGCGGTGTACGTAGTAGCAAACGCCAGTTCCGCTTCGGCGATTTTAGCGGTTGCCGACATGTATAATAATTCGGTGATCAATTTCAACGGCAATGACGCGATAGAATTATACTATCATAATGCGCTCATTGATATCATCGGTGTGGTAAGTACCTCCACGGCGGATTTTGCAAAAGATGTTACCCTTGTACGGAAACCGGAAATTTTGCATGGCAATACGACCTATACCGTTTCAGAATGGAACAGTTATTCCGTTGATGAGTTCAGCTATCTGGGTTCTCATACCGTGGATAGCGACACCCCCCTTGCGATCAGTTTAAGGACGCTTAGTGCAACATGCATCGATGACGCTATTGTATTAAGCTGGTCAACCGCCAGCGAGACGGAGAACGCACTTTTTCAGATCTTCCGCAATAACGAGTTCCTTACGTCTATCCCCGGAGGGGGAACGACGTCCGTAACGAATTATTATGAATATATCGACAGGGATGTGTTCCCGGGAAACACTTATACCTACATTCTGACGGATGTTGCCTATAACGGAGACGTTTGCTTACATGATGAACAGGAACTGACGATCAGTATCCCCGGAAAAAAAAAGAACATTAGAACGGGGAGTGTTTATCCCAATCCGGGGAACCCCGCCATGACCCTGCCCCTGGAAGTGCAGGAAGCTGCCGATGTTTCCGTTCTGCTCTATGATATCCGGGGAAGAAAAATGCGTGATGTTCTCAGCGGATATTATACCGGCGGGACCTATGATCTCACACTGGATCTTTCCGGCATTCCCAGCGGGGTCTATATTCTGCAGGTAAGATCGGACAAGGTGATCAGCAAACAAAAGGTTCTCCTGATGAAGTAGGGGGTGAGGCTTCCTTGCCATTTGCCGCCTGATCTCATTCTCAATCTTAATCTCAACCTCAACAAATATTCCAGTTGGATTTTAATCGCATTTATCATAATATTCCGCCATGGCAACAGCACCACGCGGAGAGCGTCTCATCATTACATTGCTCGGCCGGCGGAATGTCGGTAAATCATCCCTGATCAACGGGATCACGGGGCAGGATATTTCCATTGTTTCCGAGATACCGGGGACCACCACGGATCCGGTCGCAAAGCATTATGAGCTCATCCCCGTCGGACCGGTGACCTTTTACGATACGGCCGGAATCGACGATATCGGAGAGTTGGGCGAACAGCGTGTGAAAGCGACCCGGAAAGTACTGTGGCGTTCGGATGTGGTCATGCTGGTATTCGATAAGGCGGACCTTGATGAACATGACCGTAATACCCTCAACGAACTCAAAGGAATGGATATTCCCTTCGTGATCGTTTTCAACAAAACGGACCTCTACACGCCCTCGGCAGATACCCTTGCTTTTTTGCTTCACCGGGAGCTCCCGTTTGTTACGGTCTCTTCCATGAATGCCGACGATATGTTCGCGCTGAGAAAAAAACTCATTGAACTTGTTCCGGACTATTTTAAGAACGAAGCGGTGATCATCGGGGATATCATCAGCCCCGGAGATTTTGTGGTCTGCATTGTTCCCATTGATCTGTCTGCCCCCAAGGGCCGCATCATTTTGCCGCAGGTGCAGGTGATCCGCGAGATCCTGGACCGTGACGCCATCGCCATCACGGTCAAGGAGAACGAGATCAAGTCGGTATTTGCGAGCCTTTCAAAAAAACCCGTTTTGGCGATCACGGATTCCCAGGCGGTCCTCAAGGCGGCCGCAGATGTTCCTGAAGATGTTCCCTTCACCACTTTCTCGACTGCCTTTGCACGCTATAAGGCTGACCTGTCCGTTCTGCTGGACGGCTTAAAACATCTTGACACACTCAAAGACGGGGACCGGGTCATGATCGCGGAAGCCTGTTCCCATCACGTGGAATGCGATGATATCGGCCGCTACAAGATCCCCAAATGGATTGAGGCATATACCGGAAAGAAAATAAATTTCGACATTATGTCCGGACATGATTATCCCGACGACCTGACACCCTATCAGCTGATCGTCCATTGCGGCGGTTGCATGATCACCGGCCTTGAATACAAACGTAGGATCCGGCAGGCACAGGCACAGGACGTGCCGATCACCAATTACGGGATCCTCATTTCTAAGACCCAAGGTCTGCTCGAACGGGTAATCCGTCCCTTTGGCTTTTAAAACCCGACTCAGCTTTTTAGAAGACTGCTCTCCATCCAATAATGATATAAAGGCGCAAGCTCCGTAAACCGCCGCCCGAGGTGGGCGACAAGCGCTTCGGAAAAGAACAGCTTATCCGGTTCGCACCTGCAAATAAGATACATGTTCTTTCGCTGGTACCAATCCTGAATGTCTTCCGGCAGTCCCGATGCGATCCTGCGTTTGTAAAGGCTTCCCTCAAGCCGGAAGGGAGGATCACCCGGATAAAAAGCGATCACCTCACGGAACAATGAGACCTTGCTGTTGATCCTGTCGCGGAATTGTCGCAGAGTTGCCGGACTGGCCTGATAAAACCCCATTCCATAAGTAAATTGCACCGGTGTTATCTCGAACCACCAGCTTGGAATATCATGCCATTCTTTTTGGGGACGTTTAAAATTTATCCACATATTGCTTCGCAACAGGGTCTTGTCGCTTGAAAACCGGGTGTCGCGGTAAATACGGGAGATCGTCTTGTTGACGACGGGACGCAGTTCAAGTTCGGGATCGATATCGTGCATCACGGGACTGAGGTCCATGACCAGTTTGCGCAGAGGCGTAAGGATCAGCTTTTCATAGTCGGCGCGGTGCGCCTCGAACCAGACTCTGTTGTTATTCCGTTCAACTGACTGAAGGAAGCTTTGGGCTTCGGGTGAAAAGCCGGTAAAAAGCATGGTTGTTTCCTGCCCGCGATTCTCGATTAGGGGACCTATGTATTGAGATGCAGGTCCTTGATAATTTCCGCCGAACAGATATGGCCGCTTCCCATGGCGCCGCCGAAACCTCCGCCGGGAAGTGTCCATGCGGACGCAAAGTAAAGGTTCTTGATCGGCGAGCGGGCGCCGGGTCTGAACAGGATGGCCTGGTTCGGATGCTGGGCAAATCCGTAGGCGGTCCCTTCGGGTGTTTGCAGATAGTGTTTCATGGTTTTCGCCGTTGCCGCTTCCACCCGGA
>JAFGVT010000109.1 GCA_016937825.1 Fidelibacterota bacterium
GTTTCTCCGTTTTCGGCCGCCTGATCGGGCCGGTCATTTACGGCATCATCCATTTTTTCAGCGGGCTGACGATATGAAGAACTTCCTCGGCTGTAACAGCCATGATTTTCCCCTTCCCGAAGGCATGCCGGCGGACGTCCGGCTGGCGCGGGTGATCGAAGAGCACCGCGAACGGTATTTTCTGGCATGTCCGGAAGGTATCTACGAAGCCGGCGTAACCGGCAAGATCATGTTCGGGTCCGGCGGCAGCGAAGATTTTCCCGCCGTGGGCGACTGGGTGGCCTTTACGCCCCTCGACGACAGGCAGGGCATCATCCATGAGGTGCTTCCCCGCAAGACCCTCCTTCGCCGGCGGGCATCCGGGAGAAAGGGCGGCGAACAGATGCTCGGCGCCAATATCGACATCGCCTTCATCGTGATGGCGGGCGACGAGGATTTCAGCCTGAACCGGCTCGAACGCTATCTGACCATCATCCATGAGGGCGGCATCGTTCCCGTCGTCATTCTCAATAAAACGGACCTGTTCACGGAGGAGGAGCTCGAGGCCTTTGTTGCCGGGATCAGGCACCGCCACCCCAGGATCACGCTTGTCCGGACCTCCGCGCTGACCGAGGACGGACTGGATTTTGTTCAGGGCTCGCTGCTCCCCGGGAAGACCTACTGCTTCCTCGGGTCATCGGGCGTCGGGAAATCCTCCCTGATCAACCGCCTGGTCGGCGGCGAACGCCAGCGCATCAGCGACCTGAGCGACGCCACCGGAAAAGGGCGGCATACGACCACCTACCGCGAACTGATCGAACTGGAGAACGGCAGCCTGCTGATCGACACCCCCGGCATGCGGGAAGTGGGGATCTCCGCCTCGGATTTCGGACTGGAAGAAACCTTTTCCGACATCATCGAACTGGCGGAACGCTGCCGTTTCAGCGACTGCACCCACACAAGCGAACCCGGCTGCGCCGTCATCGCGGCCGCAGAAACGGGCGGGCTTTCCCCCGATAAACTGGAAAATTACCTGAGGCTGAAGCGCGAATCGGACCTGTTCCGGATGGAAGATCACGACCGGCGCAAGAAAGAAAAGAATTTTACGAAGATCGTCCGGGAATATAAGCGGCTGAAACCGAAAAAAAGCTGAGGGTGATTTTTATTCCTCGTTCAGCACGGTCCGTTCCCGGAAGCCTTCTCCCTGAAGAATGGATACGTTCGAAACCGTGACGAAGGCTCTCGGGTCTTCCTGTTTCACGATCCGGCGGATCTCCTCGATCTGACGGGTCACCACCACGCAATACAGCGTCTTTTTCCGGATATCCGTATACATTCCCGTAGAGTCCAGACCGGTCACGCCGCGATTCACCTCGGAAATGATACGCTTTGCGATGATCTCCCATTTTTCGCTGATGATCGTCAGCGCCCGTTCGCTGGTAAGGCCCTCCATGACCATGTCCACGATCTTGGAGGAGATCGCCAGGGAGATGAGACAGAAAAGGATCAGGTCGACATCCGCAAAAGCGATGCCCATCACAACAATGATGACCGTATCGATGAGCATGAAGGAGGTCCCGAGCGAGGTGTGAAAATACTTGTTCAGGATGCGGGCGATAATATCCGAACCGCCGGTGGTCCCGCGCCCTTTCATGATCACGCCCAGTCCGACGCCCAGCAGCACCCCGCCGTACACGGTGGCCAGCAGGTGGTCATCCGTTGCCGGCGGCAATTTCAGGACCAGATCGAAAAGGTCGGAAAACAGCGAGATACAGATGATGCCCCAGAGGGTTTTCATGCCGAACTTGCGGCCGAATATTTTGACCCCGATCAAAAAGAGCGGGATGTTCAGGGCAAGCATGGTCATGCCCGCCGGCAAGCCGAGAAGATGGTAGAGGATCGTGGCAAGGCCTGAGACGCCCCCTGCGGATACTTTGTTGGGAATGAGAAAGAACATCAGCGCCGCCGCCATGATCGCCGAGCCGAGAACGATCATGAAATAGTCGCCGACATTTTTCTTTTTGATGAGTTCTTTTTCGGTCATAGACACCTCCCGCTAAAACCGCCCGAATATAGTCTATTTAAAGGGAAGTGTGTATTATTTTTTCACAAAAAGCAGCATCAGGACACCCGTCAGGATGAAGAACAGGTTCGGGGTCCAGACCGCCCAGAAGGGCGCCGCTTCCCCCGCGATCCCCAACACCTTCCCGAAAGTCAGCATCACGTAAAAACTGAAGAGGAGCAGCAGGCTTGCCGCCACGCCGCCGCCGTAACCGCGCGAGCGCCGCTGGAAGGTTACCAGCGGAATGCCGATCAGGATCACGATGAAGCAGGAAAAGTTCATCGCGGTCCGGAAATAGAGATTGGTCTCCCATCGCTTCGTTTCCATGCCCAGCTGGCGGGAACGGTCGATAAAACCCCTCAGCTGGCCGAAGGTCATGTCCTCGGGCCGGACGCTTTTCTGGCGCAGTTCGCGGGGGCTGACGTCCAGAGTAAGGATCAGCGTATCGTGTTTGCTGAAAACCTCGCTGTCCTCCCCGAAGAGGCGCTTCTGCACCTTCTGGAGCATCCAGGTCTCATCCGCTTCCCGCCATTGGACGTGATCGGCATCCAGACGTTCGACGATCTTTCCGTCGATCACCTTGTGCAGTCCGGCGCCGCGTCCCCGGCCGTTGGTGATATTATAGCGCTGAATGGTGAAGATATAGTGGTCGGGAAGCTGAAAATATACCTGGCGGTGGATCTTCTGCTCGTTGCTTTTCTCGGTCAGCTTCATGTTGTTCTCAATGAATTCCGTGACCTCCTGCTGGGCGGGCACGACGACGAGATCTTCAAAGAAAAATGAAAAAAGGCTCAGGAGCACCCCGAAGATGAGAAAGGGCAGGGCGAGGCGGTACAGGCTCAGTCCGCTGACCTTCATGGCCGTCAGTTCGTTGAACTTGTTCGTCTGACCGAAAAAGAACACGACCGCCAGCAGGGCGGAAACCGGGAAGCACCAGTGCAGCATCCAGGGGATCATCAGTCCGTAATAATGCGCCACTTCCGCAAAGGAAAGATTGTTGTCCAGGAACTGGGCGATCTTTTGCACCAGGTCCACCAGGAGAAAGATGCAGATGAAGGTCAGCATGATGAAGAAAAAGGAACGGAGGTATTGCCGGAGCATATAGCGGTCGAGCTGCTTCATGTCATTTCACCGCCGGGACCTGTCTCAGCTTGATGTAGTCGATACTCTTGGGAGTGGCTTTAAGGATCGTGAATTCCAGATGGCCGATGCTGACGACCTCGCCTTCCTGGGGAAAGCGGTCGAGGTGGTCCAGCAGATAGCCCGCAACGGTCTCATACTCTCCTTCCGGCAGGGTCAGTTTGTATTCCTCGTTGAGCTGATCGATCTCGGTCCGGCCGCTCATGACCATGTCGCCGTTCGCATGCCGGCGGACTTCGGGGGCGTTCTCGTCGAATTCGTCATCGAATTCGCCGAAGATCTCTTCCACGATATCCTCCATGGTCACGATGCCGGAGGTCCCGCCGAATTCGTCCACGATGACCGCAATGCTGGTCTTGGTGCGCTGGAACTCCTTGAGCAGTTCGATGATGCTTTTGCTTTCGGGATAGAACCTGATCGGCCGGATGATCGTTTTCAGTTGCGCCGGGGCGTTCAGGATATCGCGCAGGGAAATATATCCGGTGATGAAATCGATATTGTCGCGGTACATGATGATCTTTGAAAAGCCGGAGCGGATAAAGGTCCGCTTCATTTCCGGCAAGCCGGCGTCCTCGGAAAGGGCGACGATGTCCGTGCGGGGGGTAATGATCTCGCTGGCGACGGTATCGGAAAATTCGAACACGTTGTCGATGTACCTTTTCTTTTCCTCGTTCAGAACGCCCATTTCATAGCTGTCGAAAATGCTCTGTTCGATCTCCTCCCGGCGGATCATGAGGCTGACGGGCGCCTGGTCGCTCTTGAAGAGCTTCAGCAAGCCGCTGATCATTTTTTCGAAGAAGCGTGCGACCGGATGCAGGATCACGCCCAGGACCCGGATCACGGCGGAAGAAAAGATCAGGTAGGAGTTCGGGCGATGGCGGATCAGGGATTTGGGGAGAACTTCCCCGAACAGAAGGATCGTTCCCGCCACGACCAGAATGGTCTGCCACCAGTTAAACAGTCCGATCGAGGTAAAAAGGATCGTAGCGAAGGTCGTCGTCAGCACATTTGCCAGGGTGTTCCCGACCAGCACCATGGTCAGATAATGCTGCCGGTCCTCGTACATCCTGAGAGCCGAGGCGGCAAAGGGTTTTTTCTGGGCTTTCCATTTTTGCAGCTGCAGCGGATGCGCGGTGATCATGGCGATCTCCGACCCGCTGAAGAAGGCTGAAAGGATCAGCCCGGCGCACATGAAGATGATCTCGGTTATCATGTCCGTAGTTTATTGAAAATCAGGACAAAAAACAAGGGAACAGATTCAGATTCGTTTCCGGCGGGAAATAGGTTCCCGGCACGGCCGGCGTCAACGCGGCGGGCGTTTTCATAAAAAATTGTCTTGCATACGTTTTCAAACAAGGTTAAAATTATCCGATGGCTGGAAGCAAACAACACATACTGATCTACATCCCGGGCAAAAATTCGCGTGAGTTTTCATTTTCCCGTTTTTCCTTTGTTTTTCTGACCGTTCTCTGCGGTCTGTTGTTGCTCGGCATCGTAGCCGGAAGCGCCTTCATCGGGTATAAGTTCGTGTCGCCCTATTTCTACTCGTCCGATACGATCAGGAACAAGACCCTGTTAAAGACCGTCGAGGACCTCCGCGCGGAGCTGCAGATGGCCGAAGCTTATCTCGACTCGATGGTTGAGCTTAACAACACCATCCGCCTTTACGCCGACATGCCGCAGCATGATCTGAGCATTGACAACCTGGGCATCGGCGGACGCGTGCAGATGGCGGATCCCGCTTCAACCAAAAACGTGGTCGAGGAGCTCGAAGCGAATGTCGAATTCCTGGGCACCAAGGTGTCCGTTGAACTGGAGAACTATAAAAACCTTTATGCCGATATCCAGAAGTATAAAAAACGGCTTCAGTACATCCCCGCGATAACCCCCTTAAAGACCGACAGCTATTATATCAGTTCCAATTACGGTTACCGGATCGATCCCTTTACCGAAGAAACCAAATACCATTCGGGCATCGACCTCGCCGCCAACCGCGGCACCCCGGTCCATGCCAGCGGGAACGGGAAGGTCATCTATGCCTCCTATTCCTACGGCGGATACGGGAATGTCGTAAAGGTCGACCACGGCTACGGCTTTGTCACCGTTTACGCCCACCTGAACCGGATCAAGGTGGAAAAGGGCGACACGGTCGAACGCGGAGCCCTGCTCGGCGAAGTCGGCAGCACGGGACGGTCTACCGGACCCCACCTGCATTATGAAGTGCAGAAGGACGGGAAACCCGTCAATCCCTCAAAGTACATGTGGGATGACAAATCGCTCTA
>JAFGVT010000110.1 GCA_016937825.1 Fidelibacterota bacterium
GGGAAGCCCGGAAGAACGAAGAAAAAACATTGCGGCTCCCCGTCGATCAGTTCGCAACGCCGGTCAATGCGCGCGATGTGGGCGCACTGATCTGTGCAATGATCAGGGACAACAAGACAGGGATCTACCACCTTGCGTCGGATGAATACCTGAGCCGGGTGGAACTTGCGGAAAAAGTACTGAGTTATTTTCCCGCTACACCGCTTCGCATCGAAGCGGTCCTGACCCGCGACCTGGGGCAGGCGGCGCCCCGTCCCCTTCGGGGAGGGCTGAAGACCGCCAAGATCCGGAGCGAATATCCCGGATTCACCTTTTCCACGGTACGTGACTTTTTGGAGGAACAGAATGGTTTTTAAAAACCTCACGCCCGAACTCGCCGGCATGTTAAGCGGCATCGCCGGCGAACGCATAAGCCGGAACCTTGTCCCGGGGCAGGACTATCTTCCCGCTTCCGGGAAGGTGATGTTTGAACAGGACCTGCTTTACGGAATTGACGCCGTTCTGGACGGCTGGCTGACCGGCGGACGTTTCAACAAGGAGTTCGAGAGCAGGCTGGCAAAAATGGTCGGCAGCCGCCGCGCCCTTACCGTTAATTCGGGATCTTCGGCAAATCTGCTTGCGGTTGCAACCCTGAGCTCGCCCCGGCTCGGCGACCGCGCCCTGAAAGCGGGCGACGAGGTCATCACGGTCGCCTCGGGCTTCCCGACCACGGTCAATCCCATTTTGCAATACCATTGCACCCCGGTGCTGCTCGATGTGACCCTCCCCGGATACAATCTGGATACATCACGCCTGGAAGAAGCCTTATCGGAGAGGACAAAAGCGATCATGATCGCGCATACGCTGGGCAACCCCTTTGATCTTGATGCCGTCATGTCCTTCGCAAAACGGCACGGCCTCTGGGTGATCGAAGACAACTGCGACGCGCTGGGGGCGGAATATGACGGAAAAAAGACCGGAAGCTTCGGCCATCTGGGGACCTGCTCCTTTTATCCCGCGCACCACATTACGATGGGAGAAGGCGGCGCACTGCTGATCAATGATCCCGAACTGATCCGGATCGCCGAAAGTCTGCGCGACTGGGGGAGGGATTGCTGGTGTGAGACCGGACACGACAATACCTGCAGAAATCGCTTTAACGGTCAGCACGGCGATCTGCCGTTCGGGTATGACCATAAATACGTCTACTCGGAAAGAGGATATAATTTCAAGATCACCGATATCCAGGCGGCGATCGGGCTCAGCCAGCTGGACCGAATCGAACCCTTTGCCGAAAAGCGACGGAAAAATCACCGTTACCTGACACGGGCCCTGAATGCGGTTGCCGGTGAGGACATTATCACCGACCTTGCGCTTCCGAAAGCCACGCCCAGCTGGTTCGGCTGTACCGTGACCCTGCGCGACAGCTTCCCCGGAAACCGCCATGAACTGCTGCAGTATCTCGAATCGCAAAAGATCGGGTCCCGCCTCTTGTTTGCGGGAAATATCTTAAAACAACCCGGCTATCGGGATATGCCCCATCGCGTGGTGGGAAGCCTGGACCGTACCGACAGGGTCATGAATGATACGTTCTGGATCGGCATCTGGCCGGGTCTGGAACCTGTCCACCTGGATTACATCGCCGAAACGGTCGCCCGCTATATTGATATGAAAAAAAAGTAGGTCAGTCTGATCTCTGTAGAATAAGTTTCTCGATCCGTTCCGCGATCCTGACGGAAGCAAGTCCGTCATTCTCGTTCACCTCATGCGGAAAAGCGCCTTCGATCGAATCGATAAAGGCCTGCAATTCCTCCGTCATGGCGTCATAGCTCCCAAAGGTCATCGGCATGCCGGACCCGGGCCCCTCCAGCCGGCCTTCCATAAAATTCGCCCTGAATTCTTCTTCTCCCGCGCAACAGATCATTTCCCTTCGCCGCGTCGCTTCGGCGCGGCTGGCGAAAAGCCTCGCCGTGACGCCGTTCTCGAAATGCAGGGTCGCGGCGGCACGGTCGATCTTTTGAGTGTGAATGAACTCACCCTCCGCCTCGACATGTTCAAGAGGGGAAGGGATCAGCTGCAGGGCAAGATCGATATCATGGATCATCAGTTCGAGAATGATCGAGACGGTCACCCCGACGCCCGGAATAAAGGGTCCCTGCCGGAAAGCCCGTATCGAAGTCAGCGGCCGGGCGGCGGCGATATTTTTAAGTGCGCGGTACACCGGATTGAAACGTTCGATATGGCCGATCCCGATGCGGCACCCCGACGCAGCGGCGAGGGACGCCAGTTCGAAGGCCTCCGCCGCAGTTTCCGAAAAAGGTTTTTCAATGAAAATGTGTTTTCCCGCGAGCAGCGCTTTTTTCGCCACCCTGAAATGCGCATCCGCGGGAACCACGATGTCAAGCACGTCCGCCTGGCGTATCAGCTCGTCCTGTTCAAAGAAAGGGACGTTCGTCTCGCCTACGACGCGCGTTCGGACCGCCGGGTCGATATCATGGAAACCGATGATCTTTACATGACAGATCCTCTGCCATTTTTCAAGATGGCGGGAGCCGAATCGTCCGACACCGATGATGCCGATATTTAGGGGGCTGCTTTTCATTTCCCTCAAGTATAAAGAAAAAAAAGAAGAC
>JAFGVT010000111.1 GCA_016937825.1 Fidelibacterota bacterium
GTCGGAAAGTTTGTAGAGCCGGCCGGGGATGCGCTGGACCCCCGCCCAGAGAACACGGGGCTCCCCTTCTTTTGGAAACTGGCCCAGTTGTTTTATCTGCAATTGGAACGCCTCCACCCCCGACACGGTCCGGAAAAATTCTTCCCGCATCGCTTCCAGCATACGCTCGGGAGTTTCTCCCAGGAACTTCAGGGTGATATGCAGCAGGTCGGGATCCACCCATTTCACGCCGTCCGATACGGGTTCCAGGACTTCCTGAACGACCCGCAACTGTTCTTTGATCTCGCCGGGAAGGGGTATCCCGATAAAGGTTCGTTTATCTGCCATGGTTCATTGTCCTTATTTTTTATGATCGCACGTCCGCCAGCAAGGCAAGCCGGATCAGGTTCAGAGCCGCGTGGGCGGCATATTCTTTGTTTTTCCTGCGTCCCCGGTCATAGGATATTTTATGCGTCAGCGTCCGATCCCCATAGGAAACCGCGATCCAGACGGTGCCGACCGGTTTTTCGGGACTTCCCCCGTCGGGACCTGCGATCCCGCTGACCGCGGCGGCGATATCGGCGCCGCTGCGTTCCCGTGCTCCGAGTGCCATGGCCCTGACCGTCTCTTCACTGACGGCGCCATACCCCCGGAGTATTTCGGGGTCAACGCCAAGGACATTGACCTTCGCTTCGTTGCTGTAGGCCACATAGCCTTCCCTGAATACCCGGCTCGATCCGGGAATGTCCGTGATCATGCTTGAGATCAGCCCGCCGGTACACGATTCGGCCAACGCAAGCGAAAGCCCACGTTCCCGGCAAAGGGTCAAAACGACTTCCGCCATGCTCTCCGGATTCAGGGAAACGACCGTATCTCCCAGGATTTCACAGATACCCGAAACATACTTATCAAGCTCTCCCCCGTCCTTACCCTTCAGGCGGAGCGTGATCCCTTTCACGGAAGGATAAAATCCCAGCGATACGTCCCGTCTGAGCTCCGGGAAGTGATTTTCGATCATTTCCGCGATCTCAGATTCCGGGATGCCGAAGGTATGCACAGACCGTTCGATCAGACGAAGTCCGGACTGTCCCGCAAGTTTCGGGAGCAGGCTTCGCTCCATGATATCCTGCATTTCGTAGGGCACGCCCGGCATCAGATAAAAGGTGCGCCCGCCCTTCCGGAAGATCATGCCGCTTGCCGTACCGCGGCCGTTCGGGATCAGTTCGGCATTGTCGGGCAGCATCGCCTGTCCGCGGTTCAGCGGCGAAAGGATCCGTCCGCGGGCGCGGAAGCGTGCTTCGATCATGTCGTAGATATCCTGATGGAATACAAGATGTCCGCCGAAATAGTCCGTAATAACGGCTTTGGTGCGGTCGTCTTCCGTCGGTCCGAGCCCGCCGGTGACAAACACGTGCGTGGTCTCCGCCATGACGCCATCCAGCGCCCGGACAATGGCCGCGCCTTCGTCGGCGACGACCGTGTGGCGCAGGACGGGAATGCCGATGCCGCGCAAGGCGGCGCTCATCCAGGCGGCATTGCTGTTCACGGTATGGCCGTCCAGCAATTCGTCGCCGATATTGATGATCTCTGCGTATAGTTGTGTGTCATTCATAAACGATACCTGAAATATGCCTGTCGCGGTAAAGACGCAAGATCCTGCGTCTTTGCCTTTACGATAAAATTTTCCATAATCCGAAGGCGGTCAGCCAGGCCGGCACGGCCGCCAGCAGATCGTCCAGCATGATCGCAGCGGCGCCGGGCAGGCGGTCAGCCTTTTTGATGATCCAGGGTTTTGCGATATCGAAGATCCGGAACACCGCGAACGCGGCCGCCAGGACCGGAAGATTATCTTTGGGCAGGCCCAGCAGGGCCAGCCACATGCCGGCCGCCTCGTCCATGACGAACCATCCGGGGTCTTTGACCCCCTCATGACGGATCAGATCGTAGGCGGAAAGAAGTCCGAGCAACAGCAGAACGAGGAATATTTCAATGTCCCAGATCAGGGAGAGGGAGACGGTGCGGGAGACCAGCCAGGCGATGCAGGCCGTGACGAGCGCCGCGGCGGTACCCGGCATGAAGGGGAAAAACCCCACACCGAACAGGGAACCGACGCCCCGGGACAGCCAGCGGGTTTTGGTGTTTTTACTCGCCATGATCGCTCTGTTCTGCTACTCCGTTGTTATTCCCGTGATCCCCGTTCTTCCGCGCCGCCAAGCGGCGTAACGACAAGGAAGAGAACGATATCCGAACAAGGAACACCGATCTGTGATCTTCGAAGTATTCGCGATCTTCGCATATCGGAAATCGTGGGTCGTTGTTCATTATTTATTTGATCTGTTTGCTTCTTTTTGATACTTCAGATAATAATCCACACCCGTGTACACCGTAAAGATCATGATTACCGTCATCATGATCGGAATAGCATTCCCGGAGGAGAGATCCGCCAGCAAACGGTAGAGTTCAGGCGGAACCGGCAGGGATTGCGCCGCCGGCAGGGCCATGACGAATCCGATGAAGATCATCTGGACGGCGGTTTTTGCCTTTGCAAGATTGCTGGTTTTAAATCCGATCCCGAGCGAACGCGAACGTTTCCGGAGCCAATTGACGAACAGATCGCGGAGAAATACGGGGACGATGATCCACAGCGGGAACAGACCGATCCGGTAAAAAGCGAAAAGCATTAAAAAGACCAGCACTTTATCCGCAAGGGGGTCAAGCTCCTTCCCCAGCTCGGTGATCATGTCGAATTTCCGGGCAATGATCCCGTCGACGAGATCGGTCAGGGCGATCACAAGATAAAGGATAAAGAGAAACAGAGAACCCGTGGAAAGATCGTAACGGAAATGGCGCATGAACAAGCCGTAGAGCACGACCGACATGATCATTCTGAAGATCGTGAGAAGATTGGGCAATTTCAGTACATCCCTATTCATTCGGTATCTCGATCCTTCCTTCGATGGCACGGGCCAGGGTCGCTTCGTCGGTATATTCCAGGTCGCCCCCGATCGGGATCCCCCGTGCAAGACGGGTGACCTTCACGGGAAATTTCCGGAGCATGCGGGAAAGATAAAAACTGGTCGTATCCCCTTCTACGGAGGGGTTGATCGCCAGGATCACTTCCTTGACCTTATCCAAACGCACCATCAGGCTTTCGATGGCCAGATCGTCCGGACCGACCCCGTCAAGCGGCGATATCAATCCGCCCAGAACGTGGTATTTTCCCTTGAAAGAGACCGTTCGTTCGAGCGAAATGACATCCATGCTGTCCTCCACCACGCACAGGATGCTCTCATCGCGCTGGACGGCGGCGCAGATATCGCAGGGGATTTTCTCCGTAATATGATTGCACACCGGGCAATGCGTGATCTTGTCCTTCAGGTCGATCAGGGCTTCCGCGACCTGGACCACGTCCTCACGCTCCCTGTCCATCAGATAAAAGGCGATCCGCCGGGCGCTTTTCCTGCCGATCCCGGGGAATTTGGAAAAAAGCGATTCCACGCGGAGGATCACTTCGGGTATGCCTGCCATCGCGTTCTCCTTAAAATCCCGGCAAGTTGAGTCCGCCGGTGATCGATCCCAGTGTATCCTGCGTCAGTTCATCGACTTTTTGCATCGCCTGGTTCACGGCGGCGACGATCAGGTCTTCGACCATTTCGGGATCTTCGGCAAGGATCTCAGGCGCGATCTTGACGGAGCGGAGGACCTTCTTGCCCGTTGCGGTCACGGTCACCATGCCGCCGCCGGCGCTTCCGCTCACTTCCCTGCTCTCGAGTTCCTTTTGTGCGGATTCCATCTGCTTCTGCATTTGCTGGGCTTGTTTCATCAATGCCTGCATATTTCCTTTGGGCAACATGTATAGACTCCTTGGTATATAAATTTCGTTTTCGCTTTAAGTTAATTAAAACTCGGGGAGAATGAAAAGTAAATTACGTAAAACGTAAAACGTGAGACGTAAAACGTGAGACGTAA
>JAFGVT010000112.1 GCA_016937825.1 Fidelibacterota bacterium
GAGCCGGGAGCTAGCGCCGCAGCTTCATGTTCACGTACTCATCCACCGTTTGGGCGATCTTTTCGGCGATCTTTGTGCGGAATTCGGGATCGGCGAGTTTGTCCTCGTCTTCCGCATGGCTCATGAAAGCCTGTTCGACCAGCATGGAAGGACGCTGTGTCATGCGGCACATCATGTAGTTGAAAGAACCCACGATGCCGAATTCCTCAAGGGGCAGTTCGCGCAATTTTGCATAGCCGATCTCGGCAAATTCACGCCAGAACGGATTATTGTAGTAGGTGCTTGTCCCCGCGACGCTGAGATATCCCTTCCCCCCTGCGTTTGCGTGGATCGAGATGAAAACATCCGCTTGCAGGGAATCGGTCAGCAGCCAGCGTTCGCGCAGCATCGGACTGCTGTCCTCCGGACGGACCTCGACGACATCATAGCCCATACTGCGGAGCATGTCGCGAACCTTTTCCGCCGTATCGCGGTTCACATCCTTTTCTTTCAGGCCGGAGAGTCCGACCGCGCCCCAGTTCCAGTCCCCGCCGTGACCTGCCTCGATCGCGATCCTGAGCGCGGTGCGAACGGGAGGATATTTGATGCTGAAGCTCAGGAAGCGATTTCCCGCCACGAGATCGTAGCCCCAGATATTGTTGTCCTGAAGATAAACGTAGATATCATAGGTCTCGGCGTCCCGCTGCTCCCAGGTAACGTAATCGATGATCTTCAGTCCTTCGCGATGAGAGATCCACGTACTGTTGGAACTGACCCCGTACAGCGTGATCCGGATACGGTTCTGCTCCGGCTGGGGCGTAACGGCATAAGGGACCGGTTCCGGCCAGGGAATGGTGAGGACATCTTTTGCCGAATCGGGTCGGATGCTCATGGAGGTGATATTATAGGCCGGCGCCGGCATCCCGGGGGCAAGCTCCCTGACCTGTTTTTCACTGATATAGCCCATGTCCGTAGCGCCCAGTCTGACGCGGTAATTCTCGCCGATCTTACCGTTCGTCCTGAAACGCACGCCGGTGGGATATTCGTGAATATAGGGGCCGCCCAGACGGACATCGCCGGACGAGAAGCTCACCTGCGCGAAATCCTCGCGGGTCTCGATCAGCGGAAAACGGTAAGCAGGCTGTACTTTCAGACTGATCGGTAAATTATAGGAGTAATTTTTTCCTCTGTTATCCCGTGCCGCTACCTGGATAAAGGCGGAACCCTCCGCTTCAAACAGGGCGCAGGGCAGTTCTCCCACATAGCGGTTTCCGTTATACCACAAGGGAAATGCTTTTCCGTTCGCGTATAAGAGGATCGTGTCCATCGCTTCGGCGAGGTGCGACTGGAAGGTGATGCGGAGCATGTCCTCCGGGGGCAGGATCACCGTGCCCTGCGGACTGACGCTCTTCATGATCACGGCGTGTTTCGTCGTGGTATCGGGCATATTTCCGTAATAGATGGTCTCATAAAAACGGGTCTCGCCTTCCTTGCTGACGGTTCCGCGGACGATCGTACGTTTTCCGAAGGGTTTGAACGCAATATCCTGAAAAAAGATATGCGTATGGGGATAGGCGATCAGTTCCGTTCCGTTGATACAGGTCGTTCCGGGACTGGCGCGGAACAAAAAATTAAAGCTGGAGTCCGGGGTCATGAAACTCGGGGCGCGGCGCAATTCGATGAAGGGGTCCGGGCGCTCCAGTCCGTTATTCGAAACCGCCACATAGCGGTAGGGAACGACCCATTCCCGCGTCGAATAACGCATTTTTTCACGGAGCGTCTCGAGCGCAAGCGTGCGCGGAAGCGCGTCCAGCATCAGATTGAGCCTGTTCTGCTGATCCACGATCCTGATCCTTCCGTTAGCCCCCAGGCGAACCATGTCGTTCGGGATGCTTTTTGATGAAAGATCGATCTCGGCGGCGCTTGTTTTTTCATGCGTTCGGGCAAGAAAGGGCAGTTCCGCCGCTTCTTCGAAAATCGAAGGCCCTTTCATGATATCCGAAGCGGAAAAGATGATCGAGCCCTTTCCTTGTTCTTTCCGGATAAGGTCCAGCTCTTTGGCCACGTCGGCCGAATGAAAACTTTCCACATCTCCCCTCAGTGAAGGGACAACCCAGTCGGGCGCAGCCTCGGCTTCCCTGAGATAAGCAAGATAAAGATCATCAAAGGTCTTATACCGCACATGAATGCGCGGGACAAGGACATCGACCAATCCTTCTTTCAGCCAGGAGATCCCGTTCTGGAAATAGTAGCTGTCCGCAGGCAGCAGTTCTTTGATCCCCTTGATCTGGCTGACCATCGGTTCCGTTTCGGCAAAAACGGTCAGGTAGGGTTTAACGAGTTTTATTTCAGAGACCAGGGCTTCCAGGCATGAGGTAAGGATCTCCTGTGCCAGGACTTCCTTGGTGTTCAGGGTGAACGCGCTCACATTGTTGTAGAAGGAAAGGAACGAGCGGTTGGCGATATAGGTGTTATCGGGGAAACGCAGGTGTGAAAAATAGACCCCGTCGATCGCATAGCGTCCGGTGATCTCCGCAACCTGCCGCTTCAGATAGCTGATGACCTCGGGATTGAGCGGATCGAGATAATAGGCGTATTCACCGATCACGGGTTTAAAATTATCGTCTGCGATCACCCATTTCGTTCCGTTGCGCATGTACAGGTGATCTGCCGACTTGGGCTTATTGACAAGACTGTAGGCGGTAAGCACCTCGATCTGGACATGGAACTGCATGCCGTTCTGATGGGCTTCGTTGAGTGCAAAGGCCAGAGGATCGAATCCCGGGTCCTGTTCGCCGAACAGGGCGCTCCATGTTTCATACTCGGACGGATAAAAGCATTCGCCCGCCTCGCGCACCTGAAAAAAGATCGTGTTGAAGCCTTTTTCCCGGGCGGTCGTCATGATCTCCCGGATGCCGGCCTGCATGGCTGCGGCGCCCTGGGCAAAGGCCCAATCCGAGCCCTGCACAACCAATCCCCGAAGTTCCGAAGCTGCCGCCAGGGAATTCAGCATGAGAAGCGACAGCAGAAAAACGACTCCGTGCTTAACCTTTTTTCCGCTTGCGCCTTTTCTGATATTGATCATATTATCACCGTGTTATTTAATTATGAATACCGAAAAAATATAAATAATCCTATGACAAAATAAAACAGGAGAATTCGATTCCTCCTGTTTTCTGTGCTGTCGGAGCGACAGGATTTGAACCTGCGACCCCTTGAACCCCATTCAAGTACGCTACCGGGCTGCGCTACGCTCCGAAAAAGCAGGTTAATTTAACCTATTTCATTCCGCAGTGCAAAGGTTTTTTCTCACCTCGGCCGGTTAAAAGCCGGGCAAGCGGGGTTCGTCCCTCCGCGGCGGATTATGAGTACTGTTTATAAGGGATTTATAGCTTTTCTTCGTTCAGGATCCCGATGATATCCCGTATGTTCGCGGATATTTTTTGCAGCAGCTCTCGCATTTCGCTTCGAAGCGCATCATCCTGAACGGGAACGGACGG
This sequence comes from Fidelibacterota bacterium, assembly GCA_016937825.1. GTDB lineage: Bacteria > Fidelibacterota > Fidelibacteria > Fidelibacterales > Fidelibacteraceae > M50B103. Next base: position 3,480 of record JAFGVT010000112.1, read on the forward strand.
AGGTTCCGGCGTCCGGACCGGTTCGGCGACCGGAACCGGAGGCGCAGGTTCTCCCGCGGGACGCAGGATCTCCGGCGCTTCATCCGGCGGAAAGATGACGGCGTCTTCATCCTCTTCGGCTTCCGGGGCGTCTTCTTCGGGAAGGCCGGACGTGTCTTCGGGGCTTTCCTCGGGTTCAGCGCTCCGAATAACGGGCGGGTTCTTTTCGGCTTCCGCTTCAAGCTCGTCAAGTTTACGCTTGTAAAGGCCCTCGGCTTTCAGATGCAGGATCATCTCCCGGGTCTCGCTGATCGACAGGTGCTTCCTGTGGATATAATAATGGAGCAGGCGCAGGAGCGGGATATCGTCCTTTTTAAAGATCCTGTTCCCCGCACGGTTCTTCTGGGGACTTAATTCCTTGAATTCGGATTCCCAATAACGGATGACGGATTGCTTGATTTCCAGCATATCGCTGATCTCGCTGATCGAATAATATAATTTTTTGATATTATGGGTCTTCATGCGCTCGCCTATGATTTAACATTACTTAAAGATAATGCTATAAGTATCTTATAATCAAGCAAATTTTATAATTTATTTGTCCGCTTCAGCGGGCTCCGAAACAGCGATGTTTTATGCGTGTCAGTAGGGAAAAAGAATGGTAAAACAGTTCCTTCATCTTTTCGATCGTCATGCCGAAAGCGCTCATCCGTATTTTACGAAGAACGGTGCGCGGGTTGTCCGCCACCCGGTAAACGGCCGATCGCGAGATGACTCCGAAGCGGGGTCTTCCGGTAAATCCCACCAGATGATCATATCCCGCCTTCCTGGCTTCCGCGACGACATGCTCGTCGTAGACGCCGAAGGGGAAACAGAAGGTATGGACATCATCCCGGATGATCGAAGCGATGACCTCGCGCGAGCGGTACAGTTCATCCCGGATCGCATCCTCCGTCATGCGTATCATGACGCGATGGGCTTTTCCGTGGGAGGCGATTTCCCAGCCGGAAGCGTGAAGGTTCCTCAGCTGCTCCTGGTTCATATGGCGCGAATAGATCTTTCCCGGGATAAAATCCCAGGTATTGTCCTTGCCGATAAAATCTGACAGGACAAAGACCGTCGCATGGAATCCCAGTTCTTTCAACACCGGGAAGGCATGTTCAAAAACGCATTCGTAGGCATCGTCAAAGGTGAGTACGAACTCGTTTTCTTTCGGGTCCGCCAGATATTCCCGCAAACTGCGCCCCACGTATCCTTCGGCGGCCAGATAGCGCATCTGGCGTTCGAAATGCTCCGGGAACATCATCGTAAACGACAATTCCCATTGCCGGGATACTTTGTGGTAAGCAAGGACGGGATATTTCACGGCGTCACCTGTTCGGTTTTAATAAAAGCGAATGGAATGCCGACTCATCGAAAAGTTCCCGCGACAGTTCCAGGATATCCTTTCCGCTGACGGCTTCGATATGTTTCAGCGATTCGTCAATGCTGGTGATCTTGTTATAGCGGACGTGCTGCTGCACGATACGTTCAAGCCGGTTATACATGCTTTCGAGCCCCATGACCAGGGCGCCCTTTGTCTGCGCTTTCACCTTGTCAAGTTCTTCCCGCGAGATGCCGTTTTTTTTCAGTTTGTTGAATTCCTTCCAGATCAGCTCGTGAAGGGCATCCACATGCTTCAGGTCCGTCGCGACATACACGCCGAAAAGTCCTGTCGTTTCAAAGGCGTCGATAAAGGAATAGATCGTATAGGCGAAACCGTATTTTTCCCGGATATTGTGGAATAAGCGGGATGTCATGCCCGCACTCAGGATCGAGTTCAGGATCGTGTACGTTGTCCGGCGTTCATCTGCGTAGCCCATCGCTCTGCGGCCGATCATATAATGCGATTGCGCAATATCCTTGGATATCGCGCGCATTTTTTCAACGGGATCCCGCAGCGGAACATC